>JADZFP010000352.1 GCA_020849825.1 Saprospiraceae bacterium | reverse complement strand
GGCAAATTAAGCGAATCGTCGGGTTTGCGCAGTTCGGCGCCGCTGAGCAAATAGCCCAGTTCGAGGCGCTGAATGGTGTGGGCATGGCCATGCAGGTCGATAAAAATACCGCGGCCGTAGGTGGCGGTGACGGCGGTTTTGGCCGAATCGATAAACTCGTGGTAGTCGAACCAGGCTTGTTCGGCCAGCGGGTTGTCGCAGGCTGCCTCGGGCAGGTCGCGGTTGGCGTCGAGCTTTCGGCGGGCCAGGCGGTTGATGACGATGTGCGGATAGCAGCCGAACCGCATCTGAATGGCCGTGTCTATTTGACGGCACAAGGCCTGTGTATTGCCGTCGTTGACCGTCACCGCGTTGGGGCAAGTGCGGTCGGGGATGGCCGCTGGCGCCATATCGCCGCCATGCGGGGCGCTGATGATAATGGGCAGGTTGCCGGCCCGGTACTCGACGTAGTTGTTGACGCCGAAATAGGTTTGGCCGGGGGTGAAGGTTTGGGCGGAGAGGAGGCCACAAAGCAGGCAAAGCAGCGACAATGCTGCAATCTTTAGAATCTTACTGCCTCGAAAAATCGCCCTTGGGTGCATAATGGGTCAACATCCGGTTCATTCAAAACACCCCGGCAAAGCCCCCGGCTGCGTCGGGTCGTACTCCCCGTTGCCGTTGTTCTGGGTGGTAAACCGGCAATTGTCCAGCTGATTGGTCGGAAAGCCCTCTTCGCCGCAGGGAAAAGCGCAGGCCGAACCTTCGAGGGTTTTGACCTGGCCGTCGTACAGCCGCACGACCAGGGTGTAGTTGAACGAACCCTCGAAGCGGGTGCCGCCCGATGTAACGCCCGTCCAGGCTGCGCCAATATCGGCAGGCATCACGTTGTAGCGGGAAAACAGCCGGTTCCCTTTTTTATCCTCTACTTCCAGCGAGATAATCTCCACCACGCCGGCATTGGAAAAGACCAAAAAGAAATTGTTGATGCCATCGCCCTCGTACACCATGATATTGGGTACGTAGAGCAGCGCCTCCGTAAACAGACTGTCGGGGTGATCGGGGTTGATATTCAGGGGGAAACGGGCCGACAGCCCCTCATTTTCACAACAGTCGCAGTACTTTTTGTCTTTGCAGGCAGTGACAAGAAGAAGGGCGAGAACAGGGAGAAAGAGGCGCATGGTGATTGATTTGATAAATATTAACGGTTAACCCGATATCTGTAAATCACGCTACAATATTCACAATTCTCCCCGGCACCACAATAATCTTCTTCACCGCTCCGCCGCCCAGGTTGCGTTGTACAAATTCCTGGGCCAGCACCATTTGTTCCACTTCGGGAGCGGGGGTGCCGGCGGGTACTTCCACGTTGCCGCGCAGTTTGCCGTTGATCTGGACCGGATACACCACGGTATCGGTGGCCAGATGCGCCTCGTTGAGTGCGGGCCATTGGGCGGCGCACACCGAATCGCTGTGGCCCAGTCGGTGCCAGAGTTCTTCGGCTACGTGCGGGGCGAAGGGTGCGATCAGCACGACCAGCGGTTCCAGCACGGCGCGTTTGTTGCATTTCAGGCTGCGCAGTTCGTTGGTGGCGATCATGAAATGGCTCACGCAGGTGTTCATTGAAAAACGTTCGATGTCGTCGCTCACCTTTTTGATGGCCGTGTGCAGGGCGCGTAATTCGTCGCGGGTGGGTTCGTCGTCGGCGACGTTGAATGCGCCGCTTTTTTCATCAAAATACAATCCCCAAAACTTGCGCAAAAAGCCCGACACGCCCGTGATGCCCTTGGTATCCCAGGGTTTGGCGACCTCGATGGGGCCCAGGAACATCTCGTACATGCGATAGCAGTCGGCGCCGTATTGCTCCACCATGTCGTCGGGATTGACGACATTGAACTTGGATTTCGACATTTTTTCGACCTCCGAACTGCAGGTAAACTTCCCGTCGGCGTCGAGTTTGAACGTAGCGCCGGCAAACTGGTTCAATTGGGCAGCCCGCGCCACGTCGAGCACGTCGTTGTCGACCAAACTAATATCGACATGCAGTTTGGTCAGCGATTCCGGGCTGTATTTCGAGGTCAGGTTGTGCGATACGAACAATCGCTCCGCTTTGGGTTGTGCGTTGCTCATGAAAAACGTCTCCCGGCTGTTGAGCGCCCGGCGGATTTTTTCGGCCGTGGTTTCGGGCTCGTTGATGGTATCGGCCAGTTCTTCGTTGAACAACACCAGCAGGCGTTTGCCATCGGAAGCGGCGGCGCTTCGGATGCGCTCGATCTTGTCGGTTTGTTTGTACGACACGACCTCGATCACCAAATCGTTGCTTTCGAAGGCAAAATCGTATTTGTATTCTTCCTCAGCCTTGGAGACCGGCACCTGAATAGGGCCGAATTCGGCAAAAAACGGCTGCAGGACCTTGATCCAGACGTATTCTTCATAAAAATGCTCCCGGGCGCGGAACACAAAACTCGAACGCCCCTGGATCATCCCCTGATTGACCAGTTTGCGGGCATATTCGCGCTCCGGCACCAGTCCGAGGTCGTGCATGAAATGGTTCCAGAAGCGGCTGTACAGCAGGTGTCCGGTAGCGTGTTCGGAGCCGCCGATGTAAAAATCGACCTGCTGCCAGTAGCGGATGGCTTCCGGGCTGGCAAAAGCCTGCTCGTTTTGAGGGTCCATGTAGCGGTAGAAATACCAGGATGAACCCGCCCAGCCGGGCATGGTGCTCAGTTCGTATTCGTACTGCCCCCGGTATTTCCAGCCTTCGGCGCGGCCCAGCGGCGGTTCGCCGGTTTCGGTGGGCAGGTATTTGTCGACCTGCGGCAGCAGCAGCGGCAGTTCTTTTTCATCGATGAGGCAAGGCACGCCGTCTTTCCAGTACACCGGCACGGGTTCGCCCCAGTAGCGCTGGCGGCTGAACACGGCGTTGCGCATCTTGTATTGCACTTTGGCTTGTCCCAGGCCTTTTTCGTCCAGCCATTCGATCAGGCGCGGCATGGCCTCCTGATAGCTCAGCCCGTTGATAAAGCCGGAATTGACGTAACAGCCCTCCTTGGTGGGGTCGGCGGCTTCGTCGAGGTTTTGCTGCGCATCGAGGATGGGCACGATGGGCAGTTTGAAGTGTTGGGCAAAGTTCCAGTCGCGCTGGTCGCCACTGGGCACAGCCATCACGGCGCCGGTGCCATAGCCGGCCAGCACGTAGTCGGCGATGTAAACCGGGATTTTTTGGCCGTTAAAGGGATTGACGGCATAGGCGCCGGTGAAAGCGCCGGTCACTTTTTTGGTTTCGGCCATGCGCTCGATGTCGGAGCGGGAGGCCGCCCAGCGCACGTAACCTTCCACTTCGGCGCGTTGCGCATCGGTGGTCAGTTGGGCGACGAGGTCGTGCTCGGGCGCCAGCACCATAAAAGTGGCGCCGAAAATCGTATC
Source organism: Saprospiraceae bacterium (assembly GCA_020849825.1). Classification (GTDB taxonomy): domain Bacteria; phylum Bacteroidota; class Bacteroidia; order Chitinophagales; family Saprospiraceae; genus M3007. The sequence continues at coordinate 3,327 of JADZFP010000352.1, read as the reverse complement.
GAGACGCGTGGTAAACACCTCGATTTCCGCGCCGGGGTGGCCGTCGACGGCAAAACGCACCGAAGCGCCCTGCGAGCGGCCGATCCAGTTGCGCTGTTGTTCCTTGATCGATTCGGGCCAGTCGACGGTATCGAGGCCGGCCAGCAGGCGGTCGGCGTAGGCCGTGATGCGCATGGCCCACTGTTTCATCCGTTTGCGCTCCACGGGGAATCCGCCGCGTTCGCTGACGCCGTCTTTCACTTCGTCGTTGGACAAAACCGTGCCCAGGCCGGGGCACCAGTTGACGAACGATTCTTCGGGGAAAGTCAGGCGGTATTTCAACAGCAGTTCCTGTTGTTCCTTTTCCGACAGGGCTTTCCAGTCGGCGGCGCTGAACGAGGGCGTATCCTCGTCGCAGGCAGCCTGGATGCCCGCATTGCCCTTTTGTTCGAAATGCTGCACCAATTGCTTGATGGGCAGGGCTTTGTCGGCATTTTTGTCGTAATAATGTTCAAACAGGCGCATGAAAATCCATTGCGTCCATTTGTAAAAAGACGGATCGCTGGTGCGCACTTCGCGGCTCCAGTCGAAGGAGAACCCGATGTTGTCGAGTTGCCGGCGGAAAGTGGCGATATTCTGGTCGGTGGTGACGGCCGGGTGCTGGCCGGTCTGGATGGCGTATTGCTCGGCGGGCAGACCAAAGGAGTCGTAGCCCATGGGGTTGAGTACGTTGTAACCGCGCAGACGTTTGTAACGGGCGAGGATGTCCGACGCGATGTAACCCAGCGGGTGCCCCACGTGCAGGCCGGCGCCGGACGGGTAGGGGAACATATTGAGCAGGTAAAATTTGGGCTTGCTGCTGTCGTTCAACACTTTGTACACCTGGTTCTCCTGCCACCAGATGCGCCATTTTTGTTCGATGTCGCGCGGGTTGTATTCCATTGAAACGATTCGGAAAATTGGTAATTCGTCGAGGGCTTGTCAATCAGCCCGATGATTGTTTTGAGAAGCGGCAAAATTAGGGCTTTTAAGGGAATTAAATTTTAAAGATGGGTCTTGATGACCATTGAATAAACTTTACCACCTGCTTCATTCGTTCCTGAAACCATGAAAAATTTTGGAGGCGTTCTTTCCGTGTTTTTATTGGCCTTTGTAGCCTGCCAGCATCGTCAGGCCTTGCCTCAACCCGAGTTGGTTCAGGAGAGCACTGAACGCTCTCGCAAAACAGGCGCATGGGCTTTTGTCGAAATCGATACCCAGTTTTTCCCGCAAACCGAGCGTGCTTACTGGCATTGGTGGTTTAACGGTTGCTCTGTAAACCCGGAAAAACTACGCCATGAAGTACCGGTTCGGGAAGGTTTTGATACGGTCAGGGTGGTGAATAGGCGTACGAAACGCGATACCCTGATCCTGATCTGCGATTTGCGCCAGGATTCGACCTACGAGATTCAGTACAATACGTGTTGCGACGACTTTTATCTTTTTTCCCATTCGCGGAATGGCCCTAATTCAGGCCAACAGGTTCATTTTGAGGTAAAAAAATCGAAAGGAAAGAAACAATGGCTGGGCTGCATCGGCAACACGGCCATCCAGATCGGGTCTGGAAGTTCGAACCTACTGACCCACGACCGTACGCATAGCCCCATGTATTCGAACCGTTTTAAACTGTATGTGACCCCTTACGTGCCCGCTGACCTGGATACAACGCTCTACACCCTGGTCGACAGCCGCGACGGCCGCGAACTGGGTGGATTTTCCCCGCAGGGCGATTACCGGGCAGCCGGGATTAATTTTACTTTTCTCCATGCCGACCGTGTCAGATTGGTTTACGATGTTAAAAAAGGCGCTTATACCCTTGAAAAAATGAAGCCGGAGGGTAAATAGGCAGTTCGGCACGCTTTTTTCTAACAGATCATCATTTACCATAATTTTTCCCTCTAATCGATCCATGCGAACCCTCGTCGCCTTCTTCCTTCTTTTTTCTCCGCTATTGACCCTCGCGCAGGAACCTGCCGAATCCGAAGCCACCATTGTGATGCCGCCCGCCGGGGTCGATACTTTCGATTTCGACTTTTGGGGCGGTACCAGCTGGGACTACGACCGAAATGTGCAACAGGTGCGCGATCCGGTTTCCAACCGCTTGCTGGCCGTGCGCCGCCGTTTTGCCAACGGCAACGTCCTGGATGAATACCTTCGGGTGGAGGACGGCAACTGGCTATACCTGGCTTACGACAGCCTCGATCCGGCGCGGCTGCGCGCCCGGGGAATGTATTCCGCCCAGGCGGATTCCTGGCTGATCGATACCCTGGTGACGTTCGACCCGGAGAGTTACGAAGAAGCGTATTACCTGCGCATCGCACCGGCTTCCGTGCCCGTGGGCTTTTGGATGGAAGAAGACAGTCTGGGCTTCGTCTGGACGGGCGAATACGAAGACGGCGAACGCGCGGGGCTGTGGGAGCGTAGCAACCGCCGCGACCCCAAATACGACCTGCGCGGCTACATTTACGAAGACGGAGAACTGGACCGCGATACCTTGCTCAACCTCGCCCTCGCGCCCGACCCGGAGGAAGTGGTGCCTGCCCTGTGCGCCGGTGAAGTAGCCGGCCAGAGCGGCGGCCTGGTAGACGAAGACGTGCAGGGCGGCTTGTGGCGGCTCTGTTCAGTGGTGGGCGAAACACCTACGCGCACGATCTGGACCCTTGTCGGCGCCGATCAGCAGGAGACGCCCTGCCTGATGCAGACCTGGGGCGTTTATCTCTTCATGCCCGACCGCACGCTGGTCTGGGGCCTGCCCGACCGCCACGGCACGACGCGGGAAGTGGGGCACTGGGAAATACTGGAAGGCAATCAGATCCTGTTTTCACTGCCCAAGCAGGGCGAAAAATGGTTTCGCCTGAAGTACCTGCGGGACGGCGAACTGGTGATGGAGGAGTTGAAAAGCTGATTCCGTCGCTCGTTTTAAGGGCTTTATCGGGCCAAGTGGGCGATTCGGTGGCTTTCATTTGGGAGCGCTGCGGGTGGCTGCACAATTTTGTCGTGCAACAATTGGAAGCGTTCTTCCGTCACCAAACACATGATAACATGACTGCTTTTTCATTCGGCCGGGGGCTTTCCCCGGCACTTGCGATGCTTTCCCTGTGTCTCACAATTGCCTGTTTTTCCTGTTATGCCCAGTCGGCTCCCGGTAAACAAGCGCTAACTGTCGCCATTCAAAAAGATACAACGACCGACCCGGAAATCAGAAAGTACAACGAACTGACGGAGATGTTGCTGGATATGAAAATGAACCATGCCCAGCGCGCCCAACTCCGAAATTTTGCCGATTCCTACCGGTATAGCGTCGATTGG
>JADZFP010000351.1 GCA_020849825.1 Saprospiraceae bacterium | reverse complement strand
GCGGGCTGGCCGAGACCGCCGGCGATCCGTTTCGCCATCTTTCGGATAAACGCCTGATTGCCTGGAAGGTAGAGCGATGGATGATTTACGGCATCCTGGTTTTGGTCGTGCTGATGACGCTGTTGCTTTGGGCCAATGTGGCGACCGGGCGCAGCATTCTGCAAAGCGTTTCCGAGCCGTTTTATAAAACCTATTCCTTTCTGGTCGGCTCGGCTTTTTCCGGCGTGGTCGGCGTGGGTTTTTATCCGATGCTGGGCAGCCGCGTGTGGTGTCGTTTCGGGTGTCCGATGGCCGCCTGGCTCGGCATCTGGCAAAAAAAACGCTCAAAATTTCGCATCACGACAAACGGCGGACAGTGTATTTCCTGCGGCAACTGCTCCACTTTTTGTGAAATGGGCATCGACGTCCGTTCCTATGCGCAAAAGGGACAGGATATCGTTCGCGCATCCTGTGTGGGTTGCGGCATCTGTTCGGCAGTGTGCCCGCGGGGGGTACTGCGGCTGGAGGGCGCTTCGGAGCTTGCAGGCGCCAGGGAAAGGCCGTTCAAATAATCAGACCTTCCGCTTCCAGCGCCTTCAAAATGTCCGTTTCCGCCGGTTTCAGCACCCCTTTGATACCCAGCGCCCGGGCGGCGGCCACGTTTTCCTCCATGTCGTCGAAGAAGATCGTCTCTTCGGGCGTCAGTTCGGCATCGGCGAGCACGTATTCGTAAATCTCGCGATCGGGTTTGCGCAGGCGGATGAGGTGGGAGTAGTACACCGCGTCGAAAAACTGCGTCTGGAAATCGGTGAAGCCGTGTTCGCGCAGCATATAGTCGTCGACCCAGCGCGCATGCAGGTCGTTGATATTGCTGAGCAGAAAGACGTTGTAGCGCTCGCGCAGGCGGCTGAGCAAGTCGAAGCGCGCGCGGGGCATACCCAGGAAAATAGAATTCCAGGCCGCTACGACCTGTTCTTCGCTCAGTACCGGCGTGGCGGCGAAGCGGAGGGCGTCGACAAATTCGGCGGTGCTCAGTCCGCCGGTTTCGTAAAGCGTGAAAACGTGCTGTGCCATCAGGCGGTCGCGGGCGGCGGCAGCCTGATCGCCCCAGTAGCGTTGAAAATGGCGGGGGATTTGGGAGAGGTCGAGATCGAAAAGGACGTTGCCGAAGTCGAAGATGATATTTTTCATAAAAAACCGGTGCAGCAGGCTGCAAGTTGAGGAGAAGTTGGCAAAATGAAATTCTAAAATCGATGCTTTTTCGCGCCTTTTCATTCGCAGGCTTGTACCTTTGTGGCGCTCTAACCAAATTTATTATAAATCCTGTATGGCTCGCGTAGAACTCGTCATGCCCAAAATGGGCGAAAGCATCATGGAAGCCACCATTTTGAAGTGGCGTAAAAAACCCGGCGACAGCGTCGAACTCGACGAACCCGTGCTCGACATCGCCACCGACAAGGTCGACTCCGAAGTGCCCTCGCCTGTGGCCGGCACCATCGTCGAAATCCTGTATCAGGAAAACGACGTGGTGGCGATCAACAAACCCATCGCGATTATCGAAACCGAAGCCGGCGCTGCCCAGCCCGCCGCGTCTCCCGCCGTCCAGCAGCCCTCGGCGCCCGCCACCAACGGCCGCCAGGAAGCCGCCGGCGTGCCCTACGTGCCTGCCGCCACGGCTGCCGCTGCGTCGCCCGCCTCCGACCGCTTCTACTCCCCGCTGGTGCGTACCATCGCCAAACAGGAAGGTATCAGTCAGACCGAACTCGACACGCTGCCGGGCAGCGGACAAGACGGCCGCGTGACCAAAAAAGACATCCTGGCCTACGTCGCCAACCGCACCGCTCCCGCTCCCGCTCCCGCTCCCGTCACCGCCCCTGCCCCGGTGTCGGCCCCGGTATCGGCTCCGGCTGCCGCCCCCGCCCCTGCGCCCGCCGTTTCGATCTCCGGCAACGTTGAGATAGTGGAGATGGACCGTATGCGCAAACTCATCGCCGACCACATGGTGATGAGCAAGCAGACCAGCCCGCACGTCACCTCCTTCGTGGAAGCCGACGTGACCAACCTGGTCAACTGGCGCAACCGCGTCAAAGACGAATTCAAGAAAAAATACGGCGAAAACATCACGTTTACGCCCATCTTCATCGAAGCGGTGGCCCGCGCCATCCGCGATTACCCGATGATCAACGTGTCGGTCGACGGCACCCGGCTCATTGTCAAAAAAGACATCAACGTGGGCATGGCCGCCGCCCTGCCCAGCGGCAACCTCATCGTACCGGTGATCCGCAACGCCGACTTCCTCAACCTCGTCGGCCTCACCAAACAGGTGAATGACCTGGCCAGTCGCGCCCGTCAGAACCAGCTCAAGCCCGAAGAAATCCAGGGCGGCACCTTTACACTGACCAACGTGGGCACCTTCGGCAACGTGATGGGCACGCCCATCATCAACCAGCCGCAGGTCGCCATCATGGCCACGGGCGCCATCCGCAAAAAGCCGGCTGTGCTCGAAACCGAATACGGCGACGTGATTGCCGTGCGGCAAATGATGTTCCTCTCGCTTTCGTACGACCACCGCGTCGTCGACGGCAGCCTGGGCGGCTCTTTCCTGCGCCGTGTGGCGGATTACCTCGAACAGTTCGACGAGAAAAGAAGCGTGTGAGTTTTTGAGTGAACCGGTGATTGCCCCGGCGCGTCTGTTGGCGTGTCGGGGCAATTTTTTTTGCCGGTTTTGCGTCTTGTTATTCTAAACTATCCTCAATGGAAATTAGAATTTCGAAAACCCCTTTCTGTTGGGTGTAGCAGGGGTCTATATGAAAATAAGTGCTTTAATTGCCCAATGCTTATATTGAGGTTCCTATATGAATTTATTGCAACCCCAAAATGATATTTCTTTTTAATGAATAGATTTGCCTTGGTTTTTTGAATATAAGAAAAGAATCATTTTCAACTTTTATAAGGGCTTCTGAATAATCCCATGGCCTTATTTCAAGGTATTTTTGATATTTTTCCTTTATTATTTTCTTTTTATCAAGATTAGTATTTAATACCAAATAATCTCCTTTTTGCCCCCATTCTCCATAAGTCAAATATCGAAGAAATGTAGGCTGCACCTTGTTGCCAGGATTTTGATAAACGCCAAACATTAAAAATGTATTATCAGGATAAAACTTAATTGTAATACTAAAAAAAGAAGGTTGATCAACTGTCGCTTCATAATGATATACTCCTTTTTTTGAAAGGGCGTTTTTATAAGCCTGGCATTGGGAAAAACATAAAAAAACCACTAATAAAATAACAAAATCCTTCATTGAATTTAATTTTTATTAAGAAGCCATCTCAAAAATAGCGTAACAATCTCTTAGAGCATGTTGAGGAATTTAATTTGGCCAGTTTTCCAGGCGATTAAGGATTACCGAACAATTGGCTAAAAGTATCCAGGATTCCGAACTTTCTACGGTTTTCTCTCGATCCTTGTCCAGTCGGC
>JADZFP010000350.1 GCA_020849825.1 Saprospiraceae bacterium | reverse complement strand
GTAAGTTGGCCATGTTGTTTGTGTTTGAGGTAAAAAATTGCGGGGGTAAAGGTATCCTCAGAAGGGGTAACCGACGGCTAAGTTGAGGTTAAAATCGCGCCATTGCAAATGAGAAATGCGGTTGGGCACCCAGTGCGATTCCTTGTTGACCGGGTAGGGGTAGCGCAGCGGCAGACCCCAGTCGAGGCGAATGATGAAAAAACCAAAATCCGCCCGCACCCCGAAGCCGGTGCCCAGGGCGATATTTTTGTAGGCATCCCAGTCGAGCCGGGCGCCGGGTCGCGGGTCGTCGGGGTCGAGCGACCAGACGTTGCCGCCATCGACAAATACCGCGCCTTTGAACCACCAGAAAAACGGGAAGCGGAGTTCGCCGTTGAACTCGAAACGGAAATCGCTGGCCTGGTAAAAAGGCGGGTTCAAGGGCGCGCGGGTATCGCGGTAGCCGCCGGGACCGATCTCCCGCACGCGCCAGGCGCGGATACTCGAGGGGCCGCCCACGAAAAACTGTTTGACGTAGGGCGTGGTTTCCGTTTTTCCAAAAGGCATAATAGCGCCGGCTCCTATGCGTACCGCGCCGGTCAGGCCTTTTTTATTAAAATCACGGGTATAAACCGCGTCGAAATCGGCGCGGATATACGACGCAAATTCCATGTCTGCCAACTCCCAGGTTTGTTTGCCGAAGGCCGCGCTCCACAAAGCGTTCAGTCCCAGAATTTCCACCCCGGAGAGGTCGGTATTGAAGCGCAGCGCCCAGCGTTCGCCAAAACGGTTCACGCCGCCCACGTAGGAATAGGTGAACGAACGCAGCAGAAATCCGGTGAACAACTGATCGCTGAAACTCAGTCGCAGGAACGGATTGAGCAGGGTGATGGAGTCGAAATTGGGGTACAGGCGCGGCCGCAACACATCGATGCCGATATAATCGAAGGAGTACACGTGTTCCGGGTCGGTGCGCAAATCGGCGCCGAAGGAGGCGTTGAACAGGTTGTAGGCGTAGTAATCGATGAGTTCGAGGTAGTTGTAGTTGGCTTTGATGTGCATCTGCCCCTCGTTTTTCATCCGGCGGTAAAGTCGCGGCGAAACCAGTCCGGCCCCCCGCAAAGCCGGCCAAACACCCAGGTAGCCGAAATAACGGGGTATGATCAGCTGGTTCTGAAACTTGAATTCCTGCGAAAAAATGAGGCGGTCGGGTTGCGTGATGTCGAATTCGACGTTGTAGCCCAGGTTGTTTTGCATCATTTCAGCGCCACGCATCAGGTTGCGGTTGAGCAGGGTCAGACTGGAAGAAACGCCCAGCAAACGCCCCGACACGGAGCTGGTGGAGGAGTTGAGGTCGATGTCGCCGCCAAACGACAGGCGTTTGTTGGGGGAGAAGGACATGGTCGCGTCCAGCACGTTTTTTTTCAGGGTGTCCAGACTGGGTTTTACCGAAACGAAGCGAAAAACACCCAGGGCGTTGAGTTGCCGGACGGTTTTTTCAAAATCCTCCTGCCGGTAAAGGGTGTCGGGCCGGATGGCGATAGCACGGAGCAATTGTTTGGGGCGCACCCTGAAATTCGGGTCGGAACTTGCAAAGTAGATTTTACCGATCGTGGTATCCTTCCTGATGGAGGAGTAATTGGGCACGAGACTGGAAAACACCGCGACCTTGCCGACCTGGTACTTCTGGTGCCGCATATTATCGGCTGGGGGCAACACGGTGACGGTCACGGCTGTGCTGGTGCCCGTGCTGTCGCCGACGAATTCGACGGAATTGGGGCCGAAATAGGCATAACCCCGATTGCGCATTTCCGTCACGATCCGCAGTTTTTCCGCTTCGAATGCCCGGCCGTCGAGCGGACTGCCCGGGCGCAGCTGGCAATTGGTGCCGGTTTCCCAGAGCACTCGTTGCGCCCCGGTGTCGCGACTGAAAAAATCGACCGGACCGATGGTGTAGAGGGGCCCCAGATCGAGGGTGTAGGTGGTTCTGGCGAAGTGTTTGCCCGGAAATTCGGTTTTATACGTGCATTTGGCTTTGAGGTAGCCCCGTTGGTGCATGGTATTGGCAAAATTCAGGGCCGTGCGCTGGGTGAGGGCGTCGTCGTAAAAAACCGGCTCTTCCGCCACCCGTTTATTGACCCAGCGGCCGAAATTGTTGTCGCGCCCCTTGTATTTGTAATGAAACCAAAGCCGGGTCCGGAACAGGAAAAGCGTTTTGGAGTTGGGCTTTTGCTTGTACAAGCCGCCGAGTTCATAGGTCAGGGGCGTTTTTTCGGAAAGTTTCAGCCGTTTTTCCGAACGCAGCACGAGCGAGTTTTTGACCAGAAGACGTTCGCCTTGGGTATCGTCCATATACTTCGTAACGTTGCACGACGACAGGGCAAGGACCAGCAAAATGCAGCACAACCCGAGCCTGCCGACTCCCGAGGATTTGAAAAAAAACGGGGAAAAAACCATAAAAGGTTGAACGTGAATTAATTTGGACAAACAACATTATCGCCCAGCCAACAGTAAACCATGCTTTCCGCCAGTCAGCAAAAATTTTTGACCAGCCTGCACGTCAAGAAATATCGGCAAAAATATCGAAAATTCATCGTGGAGGGCGACAAACTGGTCTGCGAGCTGCTTTGCCAGCAACGCATCGGCGTACATGCCCTTTTCGGGCTCGACACCTGGGCGACGCAACGCGCAGACCTGCTTTTTCCCTATCAAACGAAATTTACCCCCGTCACGGAGGCCGAACTGAAAAAAATTTCCACCCTCACCACACCAAATCAGGTGCTGGCGGTGGCGGAAATGCCGGTGGGGATAGGTTTGGATGCGGGCGCTGCTGGCGAAGTCATTAACTCTCCGCCCGTAATTAGCCCCACCCCCAACCCCTCCCCCCATGGGGAGGGGAGCCGATCCGAGCTCATAGCCGCCCCCCTCCCCGGAGGGGGAGGGGTTGGGGGTGGGGTTAATCGAGGGGTTGGGGCTGGCTTAAATCAAAGCGAAGGATTTGATACCGAGTCAAATCAAAAGACAGGAACCATCCCCGCTTCGCCCCTCAAATCCCTCTACCTCGACGGCATACAGGACCCCGGCAACATGGGGACCATCCTGCGCATCGCCGACTGGTTCGGGCTGTCGCCGGTATACTGTTCGCCCGATTGTGTCGATCCGTACAGTCCGAAAGTCGTGCAGGCCGGCATGGGCGCCGTGTTGCGGGTATTGGTGGAGGAGGCGCCACTGGAAGAAGTTCTGGCGCGGCTTGAGGGCTGGCCGGTGCTGGGCGCCGACATGGCCGGCGAAGACGTGTTTAAAGCGCCGCTGCCCGAACGGGGGCTTTTGATCATTGGCAACGAGGGGCGGGGCTTGTCGGCAGCGGCGGCGGCGCGGCTCACCCGCCGGGTATCGATCCCGCGGCCGCCCGGCGGCGCGGCCGAGTCGCTCAATGCGGCGGTGGCGACGGGTATTCTGGCGGCGGTATGGACGTCGGGCCAATAAGCGCCATTGGTCGTTAATCCGTCCGGCTCAGTCGTCAAATCAGTCCGTCGCCGGCGAATGATTCGGTGACCGAATGGCAAATTCCCCGTATTTTGCCCACAAGTTTTTTCAAAACAAACTATCCAACCTTTCAACGTCAATCAACATGAACCTTGGAAAAATTCTGACGCTCGGCGGTATTGCGCTCGCCCTCATTCTGGTATTCAGCATGTGCGGTTCCTACAACACGGCCGTCGGCAAAGATGAAGCCCTGAAACAAGCCTGGTCGCAGGTCGAAAACCAGTACCAGCGCCGCGCCGACCTGATTCCCAACCTGGTCAATACGGTAAAAGGCTATGCCAATTTTGAACAACAAACCCTGCAAGCCGTCGTGGCGGCCCGCGCCTCGGCCACCCAGGTCAAGATCGATCCGGCCAATCTGACGCCCGAAGCCATCCAGCGCTTCGAACAAGCCCAGCAGGGCCTCTCGGGCGCCCTTGGCCGCCTGCTGATGGTGACGGAAAATTACCCGGAACTCAAAGCCAACCAGAACTTTATGGATCTCCAGAAACAACTGGAAGGCACCGAAAACCGCATCTCCGTGGAGCGCAAAAACTTCAACGAGGCGGTGCAGGATTACAACTCCTACATCCGGAAATTCCCGACCAACATCCTTGCCGGCATGTTCGGCTTTTCTCCGAAAGGCTACTTCCAGGCTACGCCAGGCTCCGAGCGGGCGCCGGAAGTGAAGTTTTAAACTGGTGAATTGGTGAGGTGGTTAATTGGTTATAAAAGGTTTGTTTCTGCCCTCGGCACTATTTCCTTAATGCAAGTGTAATTTAATAGAGAGCAGAAACAACCCTTTTATAACCAATTCACCGATTCACCAATTCACCCAATCTCAATACATTCCTTATGATCTTCTCCCCAACTGAAGAATCCGAGATACTCGAAGCCATCCGCACGGCTGAACGAAACAGCACGGGCGAAATACGCCTGTACGTGGAGGATTTTTGTCTGCGGGATTCGCCGGTAGAACGCGCGGAAGAGTTGTTTCAACTGTTCGGCATGTTCAATACCCGGCAGCGCAACGGCGTGCTGATTTACCTGGCGGAAAAATCGCGGCACTTCGCCGTTTGGGGCGACGTGGGGATACACCAGGCCGTGGGCAACAGTTTTTGGGAAGCCGAAAAAAAGTTGTTGCGCGAGCATCTTCAAAACGGTCAGGCTGCCCAGGGGGTTCGCCTGGCGATTGAACAGGTTGGCGAACGGCTGCGCCGGTTTTTTCCTGCCGATCCTTCTGCTGACAACGATAACGAACTGCCCGATGACATCATATATGGTTGATAATGCCCTGTTTCCGGCGCACCGGACGCTCCGGCGCCTGCTGGCGGTTGGGCTGCTGGTTTGGGGTGTGGTCTTTGCGGCATGGGCCCAAAAAGATGCGCAACTTTTCCCTGAAAAACCCGAACCTGCCGTCTACGTGCACGATTATTCCGGCTGGCTTACCCCCGATGAAAAGACCCGCCTGGAACAAAAACTGGTTCGGTATTTCGATACGACTTCTACGCAGATTGTCGTGATGATCCGCCCCGATATCGGCGATTACGACAAGGCTTCCTACGCCTTCGAACTCGGCAACCGCTGGGGTATCGGCCGTAAAAGCAAGGACAACGGCGTGGTCATGCTGATCAAGTCCGAGCCGCCGGATCGCGGTATTTTCATCGCTACGGGCTACGGCGTCGAAGGCGCCCTGCCCGATATTCTGGCTGGCCGTATCGTGCGCGACGTCATGGCGCCTTATTTCCGCCAGCAGGATTACTACCGGGGCATCGATGCGGGCACAACGGCGATCATCGAGGCGCTGAGTGGCGAATTCACTGCCGACGGTCCCGAGGCTGGTGAAAAATTTCCCGCCTGGGTAGGCTTGCTGATTTTTCTGCTCATCTTCGGAATGATCATCTTTATCGCCTGGAAATCCCGTCATGCCACGACGTACGACAACAAAGGCCCTCGCTCGCGCCGCAACAGCGGCGACTGGTGGGGCGGCGGCTGGGGTGGCGGCGGTGGATGGTCGAGCGGCGGCGGTGGCGGCGGCTGGGGCGGTGGCGGCGGTTCCTTTGGCGGCGGTTCCTTCGGCGGTGGCGGCGCAGGTGGCGACTGGTAGCCGGTTATAACCTGATCAATTTCACCTGTGCGGCACTGAATTGCCCTGTTAACTGTAAAAAATAGGCGCCCGGCGCCAACGAGCCGAGGTCCCAGGTCGCTTCGGAGGGCATGTCGCCCGACTGCACCAGCCTGCCCTGTGCGTCGGTCAGTCGAAATTCCCGGAAAGCATGATACTCCAGTCCGCTCAGTTTTGTGGCGCCTGACGTAGGGTTGGGCGACGCCAGCAGAACGACCGGATCTGCCGGGTTCGTCACAGGGGTGAGCGCCGGATCGTCCAGTTTCAGGCAATACATGGCGGTGGCGCTGGATTCGCCCGTAAGCAACAATTTGCCGTCGGCGCATCTGAACAGATGAAAAAGCCGCACGTTGTCGGGCAACAACGGATTTAAATCCAGATAGAAGTCCTGGGCGCCGTCGGGCAGGTATTTGACCAGTTCGTTGGTTTCCGTAAGGGCCAGCACGCCGCCGTCGGAAGTCGCAATGCTGGTGTAGAAAATACCATCCTGCCCGTTTGGCGCGGTGTAGTATTTTTTCCAGATCTGGTTTCCGTTCGCACCGATCCTGAATACCACACCGACTGCAATATTCTGATTGGGGTCAAAATCCGTTCCGGTCAGATAGAAGCCTCCGTCGGGCCCGGCGACGAGTTTCGGGTAAATCCCCAGACTGAATAGCGGGAAGGTGACGTAGGTTTTGCTGAAAATCTGCGTACCGTAAGCATCAGCTTTTACCATTCCAAATTGTGTGGCGCCCGTATTCAGATTGTCGCGCGTGCCACCTGAAAAATAATTGCCGGCGTCGTCGCGGAGCACGGAGCAATGGCTGAAATCACTGAAGTTGGCATAGCGCTCCAGCCATTTGTAGTTGCCCGATTCGTCAAATTTGGCTAAAAAAGTCGAATATTCCCAATACATATACGCATTACCCCCGACCATGATACTGCCGTCTGCTTGTTCGAAAACAGCGGTCGGCCAACCGTAAAACCAACCCGGGTCGATGTCTTTTTCCCATAAAATATTGCCGTCGGGGTCCATTTTGATCAGCCAGATCAGGCTGCCCGAGCTGCTGCCCGACCAATCCGGCTGTACCCAATGCGCGCCGGCCAGCATAAAATTCCCGTCGGCAGTGCGACTGATCGCTTTGATCACATCGCCGGAAGCGCCACCCAGTGTAAGGCGCCAAAGCGTATCACCCTGGGCATCCAGGCGGAAAAGGGCCACGTCGGTGTTTTCCTGCGGATTGAAAAGGAAGGTGCAGGCGGTAATCAGATACCCGCCTTCCCCGTCGTCGGAAACTTCGTAATCGGTGATCGAAAAGCCGGCCGACTCCCAGACAGGGTGTAATTTTTCGAATTCGACCGTTTGGGCCCGAATAGCAGCGCCGGCAAGGCAAAAAAGGAGCAGGCAGGTAAAAAAGAGCGGCGTTTTCATGGCTGTGTTCAGGGTAAAAGGATGAAAGAAACAGGTGCGTACGCCTGATTGCCGGCGCGCAGAAAACAACGGTAAATGCCGGGCGCCAAACCCTTGAAGACCAGATCGATCCGGCGGCTGCCCCGGCCGACAGGCTGCGTTTGCACCAGTCGGCCGGCCATGTCGAACACGTCGATCCGGCCGTCGGTTTCAAGGCCCGACGGCAGTTCGAGGACGCCTGCGCCGTGGGTCGGATTGGGGTAAAGGCGCGCTGGTACAACGCCGCGGTCGGGATGGCTGGTCGATACCGACGGGAATCCGTTGACTTTCACCAGGCACAGCCCGATGGTGTCCGACCATTCGGTGGGCGTCCAGTAGATTCTCCGGGTGCCGGTGGCTACAATTCCGCCGTCGTGGCTGCGACAGGCATCGTTGTAAAACTGAAAGTCGTGGTTGTCCACCGCAAGGCTCCAAAGCGTGTCGCAGTCGCTGTTGACACCCTGAAAAAAACCATTTGAATTGTACACCAGACTGGTATCCGGGTCGGGCGTCTGGATGCCGCCAATGAATACGTATTGGTCGTCGAGGGCTTCGATATCGATAAAATAATCGTCGAAGGCATAACCGATGGGTAAATCCACGAGGCGGTTGCCCGCGGCGTCGAATTGCAGGATAACGGCCTGATTGCTCAGGGGTTGTTGCCGGTAGCCGGCTACCAGCAGGCGCCCGTCGGGCATGGCTTTGATGGAAAAGGCCTCGTCGTAGTCGGGCGAACTGCCGATTGTTTTTTGCCAGATCACTGCTCCCTGTGCATCGGTTCGTACGACCAGCATTTCGAGATCCACTCCGGGCCCGGGCAATTGCTGGGCGCCGGTGATGGCAAAGCCGCCGTCGGGCAGGAGTTCGATGTCGCCGGGATTGTTCCAGGTGTTGTTGCCGTAAAATTTCTCCCAGAGGACCGTGCCGCCGGCATCCAGTTTTTTTAAAGTAATCTTGTTGTTTTCTCCGCCCAGCAACAATAGCGAGCTGTCGGGTAAAAATTCCATCGACCGGATGAAATCGTAACCGCCGCCGCCGATCTGCGAACGCCAGAGTTCCTGGCCATTGTCGTCGAAACGAATCAGAATAGCGTCGTCGAAGCCCGCGGTTTGGTAGTAGGTAAACCCGCCGCCCATGTAGCCGCCGCCGGGGTGTGGGCGGATGCAACTCAGTTGCTCATCGCCGGGGGCCGCGCCGATGCGCGTCCAGAGCGTATCGCCGTCGGCATCGGTTTTGAGCAGGATATAATCCCAGGAAGTTGTCGTGTCGCGGTAAACAGCGCCGGCGACCAGGAATCCGTTGTCTGCCGGCGTCCGGACGACGG
>JADZFP010000349.1 GCA_020849825.1 Saprospiraceae bacterium | reverse complement strand
GGACGACAAACCGGGCCAGTCGACGGCCAAATCCCGCAAAGGAAGAAAACCCGCGCAACGCACGGCCGCTGCGACGGGTAAAGCAGCCCAGCCTGCTGCTCAATCAAAACCGGCAAAAGGCCCGGCTCCTGATGAAAAACCTCGTCGCACCCGTCGCACTAAAGCCGAAATAGAAGCCGCTCGCGCCGCAGAAGCCGCCAAACCGAAACTGACCCGCGCCGAAATTCTCGCCAAAGCCCGCGCCGCCCGCCAGTCCAAAGCAGCCGACAAACCTGCCCCGGCAGCCAAGGCAACCAAACCTGCCAAGGCGGCCAAGGCGGCCAAAGTCGAGGGTCCGAAAATGAGTCGCGCCGAAATTCTCGCCAAAGCCCGCGCCGCCCGCCAGGCCAAAGCAGCCGACAAACCTGCCCCGGCAGCCAAGGCAACCAAACCTGCCAAGGCGGCCAAAGTCGAGGGTCCGAAAATGAGTCGCGCCGAAATTCTCGCCAAAGCCCGCGCTGCTCGTCAGGCTAAGAAGAAATAACAGAAGCCTTTTTTGTCATTAATATAAACTGAGCCATTTCGCTTGCCGAATGGCTCAGTTTTATTTTTAGAAGAGATCAATTGCCGGCGTCGTTGTTACATTTGCCGAATCACTTCCCGAGCTTCCATCCATGCCCTCTTCACCACGCATAATCGGCCAGTTTGGCGGTCATACTCCCGGCGCTTTAATCCTGGCATTCGGCGCGATTCACGGCAACGAGCCGGCCGGCGTCAGAGCATTGGAAGAAGTGTTTAGATTGCTGGAGTACTACGCCGCCAATGACCCTCAATTTGATTTTCAGGGCAAAATTGTCGGTATTCTGGGCAACCGATGGGCATACGCAGCACAAAAACGCTTTATTGAAAAAGACCTCAACCGGCAATGGACGCCCGAAAACATCGCGCGCATCAGCGGAGTGGATCCTATGAATTTGCACGCCGAAGACCGAGAGATTGGCGAATTGCTGAACGTCATTAAAGAAGAGGTGGATGCCAGCCGGCCCGAAGCCCTGGTCCTGCTCGATCTCCACACCACCTCTGCAGGAGGCGGTATTTTTTCTCTTCCGGCACAAGACGAAGCAAGCCTCCGCCTGGCCAAAGAACTGGCGGCCCCGGTGGTTCTGGGACTTGCCGACGGTATTCGGGGGACGTTATTGCATTTTGCCGCCGATCGCGCTTTTTCCGAAGTTCAGTCTATGCCGAAATACGTTATGGGAGTCGCTTTTGAAGCCGGTCAACACAACGATCCCGAATCGGTCAACCGCTCGGTGGCGGTGCTAGTCAACTGCTTACGTGCGACCGGATGTATCGATCCCGAAGCGCTGCGAACTTCCGACGAAAATTTGCTCAATGATTACGCCGCGGCCTTGCCCAAGGTGACCCGGCTGCGGTATGCGCAGACAATTCGCCCCATCGACCAGTTCCGGATGCGCCCGGGCTACGTCAACTTTCAACCGATTCAGCGCAGCGAACATTTGGCCGACGACGTGCGCGGCCCTATTTACGCCCCCGACAATGGCCTGATCCTCATGCCCTTGTATCAAAACCAGGGTTCCGACGGCTTTTTTATCGTGCAGGAAATGTTCGTCTGAACGAGGGTCTACTTTCTCGCTTCCATGATTTTTTCGTACGCCTCATTGATCTGCTGAAACTTCTCCTTGGCATGGCGAAGCGCATCCGGAGAGGCATTGCGCGCGGCTACCTGATCGGGGTGCCACTGAAAAGCCAGCGAGCGAAACTTCTTTTTGATCGCATCGAGCGATTCGCTCGGTTGGGCGCCCAGAATGGCGTAATAAGGATCGAGCGGCGACCAGCGCTGATCGGTTCCGGGGGGCATTTGGTAATAACGGCTTTTGATCCGGTCGAACTGCAACCTGCCAATGTGAAAAATGCCCGACGCCCGCAGCAGCAACTCCTCTTCGCGCGGGTGCAAACCGCCGTCGGCTGCCGACATGCTAAACAGCAAATCCATCATGTTCAGCACGTAGTGCCGCTCTTTTTCAAAATCGCGGTAAAATGCCCGGGCATAGGCATCGAAGGGTTCGGGAGAGTCTTTGACCTGATTCCAGATACGGATCGAATACGCCCGGTTGGCATCCGTGAGCCGGAACTGATAACGCATCAGGCGCTCCATGTGGTTGATTTCCGAACGATTGACGGTGCCGTCGGCCTTGGCCAATTTTGCACACAGGGCGATCACGTGGCGTAAAAACTCGCCCTGACGCCGTTGAAAAGCCTTGTACTGCGCCTCCCCCGCCTCCTGCTCAAGGGGTCTGTCGATCAAAGCATAACCCAAAATGGAGCCAATAACAAACCCCAGAATGGCGCCAAACGGCATTCCTATGCTATCGCCCACAAAAAGGCCGATCAGACCCAGTATGACTTTTCCCTTGTGCTGCACGTGTATTGTTTCGCGACTTCAGAACAAATTGGTTTGGCCCTGCAAAATTAGGCTTTTTGGCTGTTTGCACCAGACTCCGGAAACAAACTGCTACGACAAGGGCAACTCCACATCGGTGAACTCAAAACTTTGAACATCAAAAAGCCCCAAATCCGTCATTTTTAATGCAGGAATGACCGGCAGAGCCAGAAAAGAAAGGGTCATAAACGGCGCCCGGAGCACGCAACCCAGCGCTGATTTGACCCAGGCATCAATTGCCGCGTAGTCTTGCGCCAACTGCTCCCCGGGCCGGTCGCTCATCAGACCGGCAATGGGCAAAGGCAAAATGCGGACATCCCCCTGGCCATCGGTGGCGCTGACGCCGCCTTTTGATTCGATGATGGCATTGACGGCGGCGCAAATAGCCGAATCATCGCAGCCCACGGCCACTATATTGTGCGAATCGTGGGCCACGCTCGACGCCAGTGCGCCGCATTGCAGACCAAAGCCGCGCACAAACCCGATGGCAACGGGCGCCCGCCCGGCGTAGCGGTTTAACACGACAATTTTCAATACATCCTGCGAGTGCCAGGGAACCAAACAGCCGTTTTGAACGTGCGCACGGCCCTCGGAAGCATCGGTGACAATCTCGCCGTCGCGCACCTGAATAAGTCGGACCAAACCTGTGGCGTGTTTTGCTTTCAAATGAAAATCAGCCGCTTGCCGAGGTTGTGCCAGAAAATGGTTGGGCGTAGCGACAGGCAAATAAGGCATCTGCGCCGCGCCGCCGGATGCCACCAATGCTCCGTCGATCCAGGTATTGACGACCTCGAAGTTTACCAGGTCGCGCACCGCTGTAAAATCGGCAGGATCGCCTTCGCGCAACTGCCCGACCGGCAAACCGTAATGCTCGACCGGATTCAGGCAAGCCGCACGCAACACGTCGAACACGTCGCAACCTTTGGCGACAGCACGGGCGGCCAGTTGGTTGATGTGTCCTTTCAACAGATCGTCGGGGTGTTTGTCGTCGCTGCAAAACATCACCTGAGCCGGAAACTCATTAATCAGCGGCCACAAGGCTTCAAAATTGCGCGCGGCGCTGCCTTCCCGAATCAGGATGCGGACGCCCAGCCGGGCCTTTTCCAGCGCCTCTTCATACGTAAAACACTCGTGGTCGGTGGTGATGCCGGCTTCGAAATAACGCCGGGCCTCCTCTCCCCGAAGCCCAGGCGCGTGGCCGTCGACCGGTTTGCCCAGGCGTTTTGCGGCTTCTATTTTGGCCAAAACCTGCGGATCGCCGTGCAAAACGCCGGGAAAATTCATCATTTCGGACAAATAACCGATGTCGGGTCGGCGCAACAAATCTTCCACCGCCGCCGCATCGAGCGTTGCGCCGGCCGTTTCAAAACCGGTGGCCGGCACGCAGGAGGGCGCGCCGAAACAAAACTTGAACGGCGCCCGCCGGGCATCGTCGAGCATAAATTCCACCCCGGCCGAGCCGAGCACGTTGGCGATCTCATGCGGATCGGAGACCGTGGCTACCGTGCCGTGCACCACCGCCATACGGGCGAATTCGGAGGGCGGCAACATGCTGCTTTCGACGTGCACGTGCGCATCGACAAAACCGGGAAGGATAAACCCGGCTTCGGGCGGCGCATCCGAAATCTCGCGAATACGCCGGATAGTGCCGTTTTCACAGCGGATTTCAGCCGGATAGATCCGGCGGGTATGAAGATCGACTAAATGAGCGATGATCGTCATGGCGCAGCGTGCCGCCTTTGAGCGCGGCGGGGTAAAAATACGGGAACATAATTTGCCGTTTTTTCCAACCTTCGCATCCTGAACTTTTCTTTAACCCGCCTCACCCATTTATGGAATCCAAAAACGGTTTTACCCTTTTCAGCATTGAAGAATTCGAGCAGTGGATCGCCACCAAACAGGTGACCCGCACGGTTCTTTACCTCCAGGAACACCACACTTTTGCGCCCAGTTATGCCAATTTTACAGGCAAAAACCATTTTGCCCTGTTGTCGGGCATGAAAAACTACCACGTCAATTACAATGGCTGGGCCGACATCGGGCAGCATTTCACCACGTTCCCCGACGGTAAAATCGGCACCGGGCGCAGCTTGGAAATGTCGCCCGCCTGCATCAAAGGCCGCAACGCCGAAGCCATCTGTATCGAAAACCTGGGCAACTTCGACGACGGCAAAGACGACATGAGTGCCGCGCAACGCGAAACCATCATACGCGCCACGGCAGCCCTCGCCAGCCGTTTCGGCGTGCCGGCCGACGTCAACTATATTGTTTACCACCACTGGTTCGATCTCAATACCGGCGCCCGTACGGAAGGCGCAAGCGGGGTGGTAAAATCGTGCCCCGGCACCAATTTCTTCGGCGGCAACAAGGTCAAAAACGCGAAAATGAATTTTCTGCCCCTGGTCATTCAAGCCATGGGAGGCAACTTCGGACAGCAACTGAGCGGTGTGTTGAAATTCGGATACGTCACCGCCAACTCCCTGAACATTCGAAAAGGCCCCGGCACGGGTTTCGCCAGAACCGGCGCTACCGGCCTGGGCGCCATCCTGCGCATTTATAAAGTAAGCGGCAACTGGTACAAAATTGCCAAAAACCGCGAAGAATGGGTTTCCGCTACGTATGTAAAAGACGTGACCCGCGCAGCCGTGGTCGACACCGAAGAACTGAACGTTCGCTCGGGGCCGGGAGTCAATTTCAGCATCGTCGGCTCCTACCGGGTCGGTGAAGAATTGTTTATCCATGAAGAAAAAGGTACCTGGGCCAAAATCGGCGTTGACGAACGCTGGGTATCCAAAAAATACCTGAAAATATTCAACCCATGACGCCTCCCCCGCTGCTGCTTCTGCACGGCGCCCTGGGCAGCGCCGAGCAATTTGCTGAACTGATGCCTATGCTGCCCGACGACCGCTCGGTCTGGGCGCTCAACCTGCCCGGCCATGGCGGGCTGCCGCTCAAAGAGCCTTTTTCCATGACCCTTTTTGCCGAAGCGATCCTCGCTTTTATGGACCGCGAAGCGTGGGAGGTAGCCGATATTTTCGGGTACAGTATGGGCGGTTATGCCGCTTTGCAATTCGCGCTGCTCCATCCGGAACGCGTGCGCGGCATCGTGACGCTGGGCACCAAGTTCGACTGGACGCCCGAATCGGCCGAGCGGGAAAAGGGCATGCTCGACCCGGCAAAAATCGAAGCCAAGGTGCCGCAATTCGCCGCGGCGCTGGCCGAACGCCATGCGCCGGCCGACTGGAAAACACTGTTGCGGTATACGGCCGACCTTTTGCACGGACTGGGCAACGGACAGGTGCTGACGCAAGCCGATTTTGCCCGCATCGAAGCCCCGGTGGTGATTATGCGCGGCGAACTCGACCACATGGTCGGCGAAGCGGAGTCGCGGCAGGTGGCCGAATGGCTGCCCGACGGGATGTACGAAACGCTGGAAGGAACGAAACATCCGTGGGAGCAGGTCAATCCGGAGAGATTTGTCCGCGCGCTCCTGCGCATTATCCGGTAATCTTTTCGTTGGGACGTGAAGTATAATAAGTGAGAATAACGCTTAGCAGCAAACACCCTGCGTATTTGGGCAGCGGGGCAAGGCCAAAATCGGGCATTATGGTGGCAGCAACAAGGTCATTTCCCAGGCTAACGAGGGTAAATAAGATGCAAAAGCTTTTTACAAAAATCGGAATAGCGGAAGCGTTCATTGGTTTGATCTGTTTTGAGTATTATTACCACACTAAAATAAAGCAATCACATTAAATTATTAGCGTGTCTTGTAACCTCAAAAAACAAATCGTTGTCCAGTAAGCACTAAACCTCCCAAAGCCATTCCGAATGGCCGCAATACTTAGTGACGAAATACTGATCCAACAAGCCCTGGCTGGCCGTCAAAGCGCCTTTGCCATGCTGGTCAAACGCTACGAACAGTACGCGTTCACCCTGGCGCTCCGCTTTGTCAAAAACCGGGAAGACGCCCATGAAGTTGCCCAGGACAGTTTCCTGCGGGCCTTCCGGTACCTGCCCGATTTTCGCGGCGATGCCAAATTTTCGACCTGGTTGTACAAAATCGTCTTTTCGACCTCGCTCAACCACCTGCGCAAACAGAACCCCGACATCCGCTCGCTCGACGACGAAGAACGCCCCGTAAAAATCAAGGATGAAGGCAGTCCCGACGCCGCATTTGCCCTCGAAAAAGGCGAACGCAGCGCCATGATCCAGCGCGCCATCGGCATGCTTTCGCCCGACGACGCCGGTATCATCACCTTGTTTTACCTTTACGAACAAAGCCTCGAAGAAATCACCCAGATCATGGACCTCACCATGACCAATGCCAAAACCAAACTAAGTCGCGCCCGGCAACGTTTAAAGTCCATCATGGAAGAAAAATTTGCCGCCGAATTGTATTGACCTGAAATCACAGCCGCCATGGATAATCATTTTTTACTCACCGACGACCATCTCTGGGACTATGCCGACGGACTGCTCTCCGCCGAGGAAAACCTTCGCGTGGAAGCCTATCTGCGCCAACACCCGGAATGGCAGGCAAAACTCGACGCCCTGCTCGCCGAAAAACGAGCCTGGACCACCCTCCCGCTCGAAAGCCCGAATGCCGGTTTTGCCGACCGCGTCATGGCGGCCTGGACGACCGAGCAGTTGCAAACCCGCACCAAAACATCGCCGGGCAAAAGTGACTGGATCATTTTTGCCGTAGCAGGCGCCTTCGGTTTGCTCATCCTTTTGCCGGTGATTGCCCTGGTCGTCACGGCCGCGGGAAGTCCCGGCCTACCAACCAACGACATTCAGCTGCCCGATACGGACCTGATCGGTCAAACCCTGAGCCAGCCCGGCCTCCAGCTGGCCGCTTTTCTCGGACTGGCTTTTGGCTTGCTGATGCTGGTAGACAAATACCTGCACCAGCGCCGGATGTTGCACCAATTGGCAGCCTGAAAACAGCCGTCATTTCGGCTGCCTGCCCTACTTTTGCCTTATGGAAAAATCCAAAAAGTCGAAAGATTTCCTGCAACAGCCGGTTTATCCCGGCGGCGATAAAGCCCTCACGGAATTTATTTATAAAAACCTGAAATACCCCGATGCCGCCCTCGAAGCGGGTATCGAGGGTATCGTCATGGTCGAATACGACATCGACAACAAGGGCAAAGTGGTCGACACGCGGGTGATCAGCGGATTAGGCCACGGCTGCGACGAAGAAGCCTGCCGCGTGCTGCGGCTGCTGAAATTCGACGTGGGGAAAAACCGGGGCGTCCGGGTCGTTTTTCATAAAAAAGCGCGCATCCGTTTTGCAAAACCTGTAAAACAAGCCGCAGCGCCCGCACCGCAAACCGGTTTTCAGGCCAACTATATCGTCACGCCCGCCGAACCCGCCGCCGAACCCGCCGCCCCCGCTTCCACTACTTATACTTATACGATCACGCTGGGGTAACGCGAGGCAGCGCTTGCGGCACATAGCAGGTCTTGCATCGTACATCAACATCCAAACGATTATGCGCCTGTTCGCCGCCCTTTTACTTGTTCTGGCCTGTATGGAAGGCCGTTCCCAGTCAGCCCAGTACACCCAGGTTCCGCTCAACACCATCGATGTCAATGCGGGCATCCCGGTCGCTCCGACCGAAATGGTGCGGCACAATGGCTCATTGTTTGCCATTATCATCAAGCCCAACTCCTCGGAAACCGGCTGGCTTTGGCGTTCCGACGACGACGGCGACACCTGGACGCGAGTGAATGCAGTGCCCGATCAGGACCAGACGGATACGAAGATTCTTGAATTACTCTCCACCGGCAACGGCCTTTTCCTGTTTACCTACTACTCCAAACTGGGTTTTGGCCAGTCCTACATTCAGGAAATCAAAGGGTACCGCTCGACAGACGGCGGCGCGACGTTCACGGAAGTTTTTGCCTTTACCGACGACCATTATTTCGGCGATAATTTCATTACTCTGGGTGGACTGGATGAAGTCAACGGCCGTTTGTATTGTTATTTATCCGAAGAAATCAGCGACAACTCCCGCTTGTTTATCTCTGATAACAACGGGACCAGCTGGGATGAAGTGTACCACGAACTGGGCGAGATCAGGAGCATGACGGGCCATAACGGCGTGTACTATATCATGAGCGAACAAGTCGTTTACTGGGCCGGCGACCAGTGGTTGAGCGATGCCGCCTCCAGTGGCTGGGCCAATGGTTCGGGCTCGGAATGGATCGAATACGCAGCAAGCGGCAATAACCTTTATTTCTGCAACGAAAAAGGCCAGGTGGTCACCAGCGGACTGTTCCTGAACAACATCACCAGCTACCAACTGCCCTTTCCGCTCAGCGCCGCCAAAGTGCACAACGGCTACTGGCTTTTCAACTCCAACGGCCGTTTTTTCAGGGCGCCTCTCCAGTCGCCTCTCAGCCTCACATCTGCCGGTTATATTCCGATGCAAACAAACAATTCCTTCGGCATATCTCATTTCAGAGGCCGGTTTGTTGCCGATGGCGCCCGCTTGTTCTGGTTCAACCAAACACCGCTCGAATCCAGCGACGGCGGACTGAGTTGGGAACTTTCCGCAGCGGGGTTTCCGCAGCGCGGCGGCCGGATAAAAAACCTGAACAACGAGCTCTGGCTGTTCAGGGATGTTATTTTCAGGTCGAACGACGGCCAAAACTGGGCGCTTTATCGCGATCCGGCCGGCCTGGGTGAAGACGACTATTACTGGGATAATATCCTGGCTGTACAGGGCAGTCTTTTTATCCACCAATATGACTACTACGACAATACGCAACGAAAAGTAATGCGGTCCAGCGACGGCGGCGACAACTGGCAGATCGTTTGGCAGGGCGCCGAACGACCCGCGTTGCATCCGAATACCAACAATACGCGCCTGCACATGAGCCTGAACCCTTTGTTCGTAGGCACCCCTGGCACGAGCCTGTTGTACAGCGACGACCTGGGCGACACCTGGAACCCCGTGCCGGGCGCCAGTAACTTTACCAGTCTGGCGGCAAAAGGCGATTCTATTTTTTATTTTGACAATCAAAAGATCAATTATACCTATAACCTGGGTCAAAACTGGCAGTCGACGCCCATCAACACAAGCTTTCAATACGGCAGTACCCTGATGGCTTTCCCCAATGGTCAGGTTTTGCTGATCAACAACAGCACCCATATCGGCTACGTCAGCCTCGACGGCGGGCAGCAATTTGCCGAAATGTTCGACCTGCAAAACTTCGGTACGCATATCTATGCCAGCCGGTTCGATCGCATCGACAGTCTGTTGATCGGTTGGGGAGAGCGGGGAACTTTTATTTCAAACAACTGCGGACTGAACTGGATCTGGGTTTCCGAAGGCCCCTGGTACGATTGTCAGACCCACACCGTACACGACGGCTATTTGTACGCCGGCAGCCGGGGCGAACAATCCCTGCAATCCTACGACGAGCCCGGCCTGCGGACGCCGCTGCAGCCCCTGCTCGATCAGCTGAACCTGGTCAGCCAAGCCGGCGGCGTGGCCAGCGGCACGGTGTTTTACGACATTCCGGGCGACTGTACGCCGGGTTTCAGCGACCCGGTGCGCCCCAACGAGGTTTTTGTTTTTCAACCGGGCAATTTCGCGGCCAATTCCGATCTGACCGGACGAATCAGCCGCATTTTGCCGGAAGGCAACTATACCATGCAGTACGGCACGCCGCTGTACCACGACGCCGGCTGTTTCAATCCGCCCAATGTGAGCATCACCGCCGGAAACCAAAGCCCCTTCGTGCTTGGTTTCAAACCCAACCAGCAGGTAAAAGACCTCGCCGTGGTGCTGACGGGCACCGGCGTGCGCCCGGGCTATCCCATGCACCTGACCCTGACGGTCAAAAACATCGGTACACAGCTTGTTCCCTCCGGTACGACCCTGAGCTTCAACTACCCCGATTATCCTTTCGATTATACCGGCGCCGAACCCGCGCCCAACAACCAGACGGCCGGCCTGCTCAGTTACAACCTGCCTGCAATACCGCCCTACACGCAATTGACCTTCAAAATACACCTGCTTCTGGCGGCCGACCCGAGTCTGACCGGACAGACCTTTTACCTGAGCGGCGGCCTGAGCAACCTGCCCGGCGACCCGACTCCCGCCAATAATTCGGCCACCTTGCCGGCCTTCGTAACGAATAGTTTCGACCCCAACGACAAGACTGCTTACACCAGTTTCCCGACCGGCGAACTGTCCTATTACGAAAAAGAACTCCGCTACCTCATCCGTTTCCAAAACACGGGCACCGACACGGCTTTCCGGGTCGTCGTCGTCGATACCCTTTCAACCCTGCTCGACTGGTCGACCCTGCAAACCCTGTCGGCCAGCCATCCGTACCGGCTCGTGATGAGCGATCCGGGCGTCGCTTCGTGGCGATTCGACAACATCATGCTGCCCGACAGCAACCGAAACGAGGCGGCTTCGCACGGCTTTGTTTATTTTAGCATCAAAGCCAAAGAAGAAGTCCGTCTGGGTGACACCCTGCTCAACCGGGCGGCTATTTATTTCGACTTCAACGACCCGGTGATGACCAACCAAACCTTTACAAAAGTGGTGCGCCGGGCAAAATACCGCGACGATCAAACGAATTCGGCAGCGGCGCTTTCCGCCTCGGTTTATCCCAATCCGGTTGAGACGCAACTCAACTGGCAAATGACCTTGCCGGAAGCCTCCCGGCTGGACGCCCGGATTACCGATGCAAACGGGCGTTTGATCCGGCGCCTTCAACACGACGAGCTCCTTGCCGCGGGCGAACACCGTTTTTCGGAAAATATTGCCGAACTGCCCTCCGGCGTGTACTGGCTGACAATAGAGGCGGGTGGATCAAAGCGCATGATCGCGTTTAGCAAACAGTGACCCCAGCCGGCGACTAATTTTCTGGCTTATTTCAGTCCGTAAAATGCTTTGACTTCCTTTACCCGCGCCGCCCAAAAGGAGGGCATGTCCGAGCGAGGTGACCGGCACAGCCACACGCCCGTGCCGCGTTCGCGCGCCATGTGATGGCTGATTTCCCCGACTTTTTGAATATCGGAAAACTGGGCGGCGACGTCTTGACCGAGCTCGTCATTCACATAAATCAAGTTATGTACATCAGGCGCCAGCGTATCGGGCGCCCAAAGGCGGTACGAATCGGAAAAACTGGCCAGTCGAGGCCGGATGGCTGGAAGACTCAGATGATCGACAGCGCCAGCCTGGCCGTAGTTTTCACAATAAACCAGGGGACGCTCCGGCTCACCGGCCCGGAGGAAAGCCGTATCGACCAGGGTTGCCAGTTCCTGCCAGCCCAGCATGTCGGCGTAGTCTTGCGGCAGTTCGTGTAGTTCGCCGTCTTCCCAGCGCACCACCGCGTCGATGCCGGCATCATAGGTCAGCCAGTGGAAGTAGCCGGCAAGCCGTTCCGGCGGCCAAAGCGGTATGCCTGCCGGCGCCAGCGGCAAAGCGAGCAGTACGACAACGAGGGCCAGCGCGATCCGCGACCAGGCTTTTTGTAAATACCGCTCCCACCAAACTGCTCCGGCCGCCATGAGCAAGGGGTACAGCCCCAGGGTGTAATAACTTTTACCGTTCAGGGCAAGAAAGATCGCCAGCACGGCGAGGAAATGCCAACCCAGCAGCCGGAAGGACAGTGTCGCTTTTGACCGAAGTAAAAACATCAGTCCGGCCAGCCACAACAGCGCCCCGCCGGGTCCCTGCATCAGTATTTGGTCGAGAAGAAAGTTCAGGGGTTTTACATGGACAAGTTGGCTGGCTGCCAGTTCGCGCATATGTCGCACTACCGGGAAGTTATACTGCCATTGCCACCACAGGTTGGGCAGCAACACCAGCAGCGCCAGCCCCGCGGCCTGCCAGGGTTGCGGGCGCAGCAATGCCTTGCGATGCGGCGTCAGTAGCATGGCCAGCGGCAATCCGGCTGCCCAAAAAACGATGCTGTACTTGTTGAGCATACCGAGACCGGCCGTAATGCCGATCGCCCACCACCAGCGGGACTGGCCGGTTTGCAGCCATTTGAATACCCACCACGACAACAGGGTCCAGAACAACACATCGAACGGAACCGGCATCAACATGCCGAAAGCGCGCAGCCAGGCGATCGAACCTAGCATGGCCAAGCCATTGACGACCTGGGCAAAACGACCGCCGCCGAGTTCGCGGACGACCAAACCGGTCAGCAAGATCAGCCCTCCGCCGGCCAGCGCCGGAAACACCCGCGTGGCCGGCAGCGAATCGCCCAGCCAATGCTGCGACAGCCACGAAACGGCGCCGATGAAAGGTCCGTTGGACCAAAAGCCCCAATCCAGATGACGGCCGAGCGCGAGGTATAGAAATTCGTCGCGGTGAAAACCCAGGTTGTCGGCAGTAGCCAGGTGTAGCAATACGTGTATCGCGGCAAAAAAAAGGGCGATGCGAGGGAGCGGACGCATAGTGGGAAGGTATAAAAGAACAAGGGTAAGGTAAACCCGTATTTTTATTTGAACGATAAATACGAGACCGGGACCAGGTTATTTTTACCATATCATTCGTCGAATCCGCATCCCATGAACATCCGATACCTTTTCACAACACTGGCCGGATTGCTGTTTTTTGTCCGCCTCGCCGCTCAAACCGATACGATTGCGCCGCTAATCAATTGCAAAACGCAGACGTATCCGGTTTTGCCGTTCTGCCTATCGACCAGTTTCCCGGCGGCTTATTTTCTCGACGATTTTTCCGACAACGCCACCCCGGCCGATTCCCTCGAACTCGGCATACGACGTGTTTGTGTAGGCGAAGGTTTCCCGGACGACCGGCCCGAGATCATGTTGTGGTCTTCCGAACTTTGGCAACATCAAATCGCGGAAGTCTGGGCGCGCGATCAGGCTGGTAATACGGCTAAGTGTCTGACCAACATTTGGGTTTATGAAAATACCAATAGTTGCGACCCAGCCATCAGCGTCTACATCATGACGCCTGATACACAAACGCTGTCCGGCGCCAACTTTCATTTGTTAGCAACCCATTGTGTGCTCGACACCCTTGAGATACAAGAAGTCATCTATCAAGATCCCCCCTTTTCCTGGGCCGGTTGGTGGCAGTTTGGGGGTTTCGCCACATCCGGTTACACCGTCACGGCCACGGCTTCCAAAAACACCGACCCGCTCAACGGCATCTCCACCCTCGATCTCGTATTGATCCAGAAACACCTGCTGGGTATCGAGCCATTTACGTCTCCCTATCAATTCATCGCCGCCGATGCCAATCAGGACGGCAACATCACTTCTTTCGATATTTTGCTGCTCAAGCAACTGCTGCTCGGCGTCACGAATGAATTGCCGCAGGGGCGCTCGTGGCGCATATTGCCCTTCGAGTATGTTTTTCCCAATCCTGAAAACCCTTTATCGCCACCTATTCCGGAACAAATGTATTTTCCAAACACCGTGGAGCCTGTTCCCAGCAATTTTGTTTTCATGGGCGTCAAGATCGGCGACGTCAATTTTTCCGCCGATCCGGGGCAGTGACAACTGATGCAGGGGGGCAAGTCGTTTCTGTCTTTGGGCAAATTTCATGCACAGGTCGATTGATACATCATGCCGCGATGCGGCACAAATTCGCCCTCCTCATTGCCAATTGCTACATACGTTATGCCGCGATGCGGCTGGGGAAAGGGTATCATTTTTTGATTAAAATTTACCCTGAATCCGCCGGGATTCGATTGACCCCAATTGTCGCGATGCGGCTGGGGAAAGGGTATCATTTTTTGATTAAAATTTACCCTGAATCCGCCGGGATTCGATTGACCCCAATTGTCGCGATGCGGCTG
>JADZFP010000348.1 GCA_020849825.1 Saprospiraceae bacterium | reverse complement strand
GCACATTCACTCATTAGCACATTCACTCATTAGCACATTAGCACATTAAAAAAATGGGCGATCAATCTTTTCTCGGCAGAGGCTGGTCTTTCCCGCCTGAATTCGACCCGGAAACGGCGGAAGCCCGCATGGTCGAAAACGTGGAGGACATTCGACAGAGTCTCGACATTTTGCTGGCCACCAGTCTTGGCGAAAGAGTGATGCAACCGCTTTACGGCTGCAACATGGCCGATTTTCAGTTTGAGCCGGTCAGCAACTCCTTATTGGGCCTGCTGCGCAGCCAGATCGAAAATGCGATTTTATACCACGAACCCCGCATTATACCCGAACGGATTGCCATAACGCCGGCCGATTCTTTCGACCTGATTGAAGGGCGCCTGACCATTGAAATCGACTATGTAGTCGCCCGCACCAACTCGCGCTTTAACTACGTGTATGATTATTACCTCCGTGAAGCCAATCGACCCGCCCAATGACACTGGAAAACAATCTTTGCGATCAACTGCCGGCCCACCCGTTCAAAAATGCGCCGGGAGTCAGCCAGCGCCACAGGACACTGCCGGCCTTGGCCCCCGCGAGCGTACAGATCGACGGGGCGACCCTTGCCGACCGGCTTTTGTTTATCGCCGAATTTGCCCGGCAGATCAATTTTTACCGCCTCGATGAAGCGCGCGACGTGGTGGAGGTCGGAAACTGGCAACGTTTTTTTTCCGACAGCCTGCCTTTTGTACTGGCGCGTTTGATCAAGACCGACACCGAAGACCTGGAACGGCAACTGGATGCCCTGAGCCGCTCGGCCGACCAATTACCGGACCCGGAAAACGTGCGTATGTTGCGCGATTTCGTACACGGCGATTTATTCGGTGCCTTGTACGATGCGTTTACTCAACTCGAAAGCCAAACCAACGCCCTGACCCTGATGCTGGACGGCGCAATCCGCACGCAACTGGTTGAGCCCCTGCAATTGTTTCTTCTTGAAAACAAAAAATTCTCCAAAGCTTCGGGTATTCGACTGCCTGATTTTCAGCAGTTTACCCAACATAAAGCCTGGGGGCTCGACATCCGGGATCTGTACCAATCTCTTCCTTCCAACCCCGTTATCACACCAGGCGAAAGCTTGTACCGGGGTATTGTCGCTTCCTTTCAGGCGCAGGGACAGGCGGCATTGAACGTGCTGCGCCTCGTCGCATCCGAAGCGCCGGCTTTTTTGCCCGAAAGCCTCGCCCCGCTGGACGAGGCCAACCAGCAAATGCAGCCGCCGCACCTGGGGCTGTTGTTCGCGTTTTTGCAAATGTTCGAACTGTTTCGCGACGATCTCAATGGTCTGAGCCGTCAGCATCTCGAGTATTTTTTTGAAACGGTACTGCACCTCAGTCCGCGAAAAGCCCGCCCCGACGCGGCGCATTTGGTGCTGGAAGTGCAAAAACACCTCGACCGCTATCTGGTCGGAAAAGGCACGGCCGTCAAAGATGGGAAAGACCCTCTGGGCGCCGAGGTCGATTTTACGCTCGAGAAAGATATTGTGGTTGATAAAGCGCAGGTAGATCAGGTGCTGACGTTGTACCGGAATACGCAAATTAGTCAGCAAACTGCCATAGCCGGCAGCACACAAGCAGTGCGCCTCACCGAAGGGCTGTACATCGCGCCTAAGGCCAACAGCGCCGACGGTCAGGGCGAGGCATTTGCCGAAGGACAAAGCGCCAACTGGCCGACCTTGGGCAGTAAAGCCAGCAAATTCGTACCTAAAAATAAAACCTCGGCCAAAAATCATCCGCCCGCCCGTCTGGGGTTCGTGCTGGCCTCGCCGGTGTTGTTTTTGCAGGAAGGGAAACGGGAGGTGACGTTTAATCTGGAGTGTCGGGTATTACCCAAATTCACCAGTGCGAATCAAATACCCAACCTGGCCGCACTGGAATTGGTGTTTGATGAAATCAGGAATAAAATCAACCAGATTTTTTACGTCATCAACGAAGAAGCACTTAAAAAAGCCATTCAGGACGGCTTGTCGCCTGCAAGCTCGCAACAGGTGGAAGCATGGCTCGAACGCCGGAATCCCTACACCACCTGGTCGGACATGGAGCCCTGTCCGGGTGAAATCAATGAATGTGAAGAGAAGGGCGGGCAGAAGAATACGACCGTCTGCGAAGAAAACGGAGAAACCAATGTGTGGAAGACTGCTGAATCCCTCATAGGCGAGCTTCCCCTCGCTGATCAGGTTATTTTACAAAAACATACGCGCCGCACGATGTTTCGCCTTTTGTTCAGCGGCGAAAAAGAATGGGTACCCGTGTTGATGGAGCCTTCCGTCAACCTCCAGATGAGTATAACAGGCAACGATCTGAACGCACCATTTACCTTAACGGCCGTGGCTACGCTAACGCCCGACCAGCCCGGCGTCACTTTTTTCAACGCGGAAAACCTGAAAGAACAGCTAGGCACCGACCTTCCGGTGGCGAAATTTGAACTCGATCCCGATATCAAAGTCTGGATTCCCAATAGTCCCGGCGACTCGGCGTGCTGCCTGGAAAAAGGCGCTGAGGGCCCGGGCGTTTACGCCTCTTTGTGGCATCTGTTCGGCAATATTCAAATCGAAAGCGCACAGATCAGCGTAAAAGTCTGTGGCGTGCGCAACCTCGTGGTGCAGAACGACGAGAATCTGCAGGACGTGAACAGCCCGATTTATCCGTTTGGGACGCGGCCGGATGTGCCTGATTTTAACGTCGTAGATGACCCGACTGGCGGAAACCTCACGGGACCGAGCTTCTACCTCGGGAGCCGGGAAGTATTTTC
Organism: Saprospiraceae bacterium; assembly: GCA_020849825.1. Classification (GTDB taxonomy): domain Bacteria; phylum Bacteroidota; class Bacteroidia; order Chitinophagales; family Saprospiraceae; genus M3007. The sequence continues at coordinate 16,078 of JADZFP010000348.1, read as the reverse complement.
AAAAAACTGGCAAAAAGTCTCTGTTAACTTCAACTGGAAAGAAAAACCATCTGATTTTCAAGAATACTATAAAGCTTATGTGAAATGGCCTATTACATACCCAATCGAGCTGGCAGAAGTTGATGGTGATGGTGATGATGTTTACCCCAAAAAATATGGCTTGCTGGAAGATAAATTTAAGATGGCGGTATCGATGCTGAGCGAGGGCGCCTGGAGAAACGATACGGCCAATACTCGGAAACTATTCAAAAACGAAGACGAGCCCGCTGCTGTTTGCGACGATACCGTTGCCACAGACCGTATGCTGAGGTTTGACAGAAACAATTTCGTCAATTTACGATATGAGAAAGAATTCATCAAACAGCCGCTAACGGCTCTCCTTGCCAGTACCAGAGACCGGTTCCTTCGATTAACGTTGAAAGACCAGGATTTTTTACACAAAGACTATCCGTTCGTATTGGCAAGGCAAACGATTGCCAAAAGTATGCTGCCGGACAAAATTCATGTAGATGCCGTTTATTTTATCGCGGGTATCAATACAGTCATCACATTCGGCGACTTTACAGCGCTTTTTGCCATAAAAGACAACATCACCGATCTCAAAAACTCAATTACCTCGGCCGCTGGCTTGGCGCTGGAAGCAAAAAACCTGGCTTTGGAGGCAGATAACCTGGCTCAAACTGCCCTCACGACGGCAGAAGCGGCCGATGACGACTCCGATCCAACGGATATGATAGACGAGACCCCGGTAACCCCGGGGGAATTGGCCGATATTGTACAAGCAGTATCCGATACTGAATCAAAAACAGAAGCGGTTAAAAACAAAACCGAGGCGGTTGAAAAGGCATTCAGCGATCCTTTTGATCCGTTCGACCCCGATAGCTCGGGCTTAACATACAAATCGACAAAACTGGCACAGGAATATGAAAATATCGAACAAGCACTGTCCATATTTGATCCCATTGCAGGCAAACTAAAAGAAACGCCCGAGGTCCCTATTCCCAATGAACCCTGGACACCCGTAATGGTCAATATTTCACTTGACTATACCGCGTTGGCCAACAGCCAAAACGAAGACGTCTCCTTCATCCACCTCCACCCCTACCCCGATACCTACAAAACCGGTTATTTCGCCAATACCCCCACTTTGATCGCTGCGCCGCCGGCTCCCGCGCCGATGCTCGACGAGGTCATGCAACAACCCGCAGAAGGCACACTCTACCTTGGCCTAAAAAACCTCACACCCGGCAGCAACCTCAACCTGCTTTTCCAGCTCGCCGAGGCTACCGCCGACACCGAGGCTGAAAAAGCGCGCGTCGCCTGGCAATACCTCTCCAACAATGAATGGCGCGACCTGCGCGAGGGCTTTGAGGTGCTCGACGACGCCACCCATGGCCTGACGGCCAGCGGCATCGTCAAGATTGCTGTGCCGCCCGACATCACCAACGGGCCCGAAAACACCGTGCTGCCGCGCGGCCTGCACTGGCTCAAAGTCGCGGCACCCCAAAACAGCCGCGCTGTGTGCGAAACCCTGGGCATCCATACACAGGCCGTGCTGGCGCGTTTTGCCCCAACTCCGGCCAACGACCCCGCGCGCAGCGGCAACCCGCTCCCGGCCGGCAGCCTCGCCAAACTCCGCGCGGCCGACGCCAATGTGAAACAGGTGCAACAGCCTTACGAATCGTTCGGCGGCCGGGCGGCCGAAGACGCCGGCGGCAACAAAAACGCCTTCTACCGCCGAACAGCCGAACGCCTGCGCCACAAAGGCCGCGCCATCGCGCCCTTCGATTACGAACGCCTGGTGCTGGAGGCTTTTCCGGAAATCTATAAAGTGAAATGTATTTCACACGCCATGGCGCTCGGCGCCGCGAAATACCAAAGCGACCTGGAATGGGCCGCCGGATTTGTCACCCTCGTGGTCGTACCCGATCTCACTGTGCTGAAAACCGGCGTCAACCTCTCGCCGCAAGCCCCGCTCAGCCTGCTCGAACGGATACAGGAAGAACTGTGCGCGCGCTCCTCCCCGTTTGCCCGTATCCGGGTGTTCAATCCCCGCTACGAAGGCGTACGCGTCAAAATCAAGGTCGTGTTGCACAAAGGTTTCGATCAGAACTACTACGAAGCCCAATTGCAACAGGCCATCATACACTTCCTGGCGCCCTGGCATCTCGGCGACTCGGAAAAACTGCGCTTCGGCCAGCCGATCTACCGCTCTGATCTGCTCAAATACGTGGAGCAACTGCCTTACGTCAACTACGTCGTGGAACTGAAAATGGCGCACGAACAGGACGAAAACACGTGGAGTACCGTCGTAGAGCCCTGCACGGCCCGTTCGATCCTGACGGCCGGGGAAGTGATCGTTTGCCCCGGCGCGCCACTGGATTGCCCTCAAAATGACCTTAAAGACCCCTGCCAACCCAGATTCACTCCTTCTAACCTCGTTTGAAAACCCGCCGAGTACCCATGTCAGACATCCTCGACCCGGTCAAAAAAGTGATCCTGCGACAAGACCCCCGCTTCGCCGGTCACCTCGATTTCGAGACGCTTCGCCGCCTCGGAATAGACCATATCAGTCGGTTTTCAGGGAAAGTCTGGACCGACCACAACCTGCACGATCCGGGCATCACCATGCTGGAAGCGCTATGCTTTGCCCTGATCGATCTGGGGTATCGCACAAGACTGCCGTTTTCCGATCTGCTGGCAAAAAAAGAAAAGACCGGCCGGGCCGACGACAATTTTTTCACGGCCGCCCAGGTTTTTACCAACAATCCGCTGACTATCAATGATTTTCGGAAATTACTGATGGACATCGACGGGGTGCGCAATGCCTGGCTGGAGCCCGACGAATTTGTGGATCTTCATAAGGTCGATGGTTTTCCGGGAAGCCCGGTCCGTCTGAACGGCCTTTACCGGGTACTGATCGAACCCGAAGACGAACTGCCCACGCCGCCGGAAAATTGCCATTGCGGCAAATCGGCCGAGGGCCATGCCCATACTTTTAACTGCTTTCAAAGCGCCGAAGTATACCTCCTGCACCGCGTCTGGGAAACCCTGCACGCCCACCGCAACCTGTGCGAAGATTTTCAGCAGCCCGTTTTGCTGGAAAAAGAACAGCTCCGCCTCTGCGGGCATATTGAAATCGCGCCAAACGCCGATCCTGAAAAAGTATGGACCGACATCCTGCACCGCGTACGCGATTTTTTAACGCCGGAAATCCGTTTTTACACCCTGCAGGAACTGCTCGACAAGGGCAAGGGTATCGAGGAAATCTTCGAAGGCCGTCCCCTGAGCGAACGCTCGGCCGGTTTTATTGATACCGACGAACTGGAAAAATTCCGCCTGCCGCGTGAAATTCGCCTTTCGGACGTGTTCCGGGTGGTGGCAGAGACAGAGGGCGTTGTCGCCGTCGATAACCTGCAAATCGACGGCTGGGTCGACTGTTGCGGTACGGAAGGCCCCGTACTTCACGCCACCGCCCAGGCAGAAATGGATATTTGGGTATTACAACTGCTCGACGGCCATGTCCCTCGTGTCGATTTTTATAACAGCTGTCTTCAATTTTATAAAAACCGCGTTGCACTGCCCGACATCCGGTCAGCGCGCCGCCTCGAACTGATTGCGCGATACCTGCGTCCTTCGCGGAAAGCATCCGTTGAGACGATGACTCCGCCGGCCGATGAGACAAAAACGTTTACCCGTTTTGACAAACAACTGCCTGCCGGCAATTACCGGCCCGATCTGGGCGATTACTGGTCCATCCAAAACGATTTTCCCATCACTTATGGCATCGGCGACGGCCATTTGGTGGAAATGTTTTTGCCCGACGAACAGCTAACCGCTGCCCAACTTCGCCGCAAAACGCAGGCCCTTCAACTCAAAGGCTACCTGCTCTTTTTCGATCAGCTTTTGGCCAATTATCTCGCCCAACTGGCCAACCTGCGCCGCTTGTTTGCCATGACGCCCGACGACCAACGCGACGGCGCTTCCCGACATACGCTGTTTACCCAACGGCTCGATAGTGTGCCGCTCGTCGAACGGCTCGTGCGCTTTTACCAAAACAATTTTGAAGACACCGGCCTGAATGACGGCGACCCGATCGCCCTTCCGGTTGATGCCTTCTGTTTACAAGCCGCACTGGACGTTCTAGCCAGCGACGAAACCGGGGAAACCACTCTCGAATTTGACTATTGCCGCTTCCAGCAGGTACTGAGTGCACCTCCCGACATCTCCTGCGATCCCGGAAAAACCTTTGTGATCCCGCATGGCGCGTTCGGGCAAGCCGTCCGGCGTGATGCGACGAGCTGGCTTTGGCAGCGCACACTGGCCGACACCGATCTGAGCAATCTGGAAGTTATAAAAGATGCTTGCGGCTTTTGGTTTGCCTTGTTTTCACCCGACGGCAACCTGGCACTGCTGAGCCGCCGCCGCTACGCCACCGAAGCCGAGGCCCGGACTGCCGCGGGCAACCTCCTGATTTTCGGCGGCTTGTCGGAAGCCTATCGCGTTTTCAGTCATCCGGGAGAGGGGCACTATTCCTTCGAAATCGTTTACCGTCAAAAAGACTACCGCGACATTCTGGTCGGTTTGGCAGAAAGCCCCGAAACCTATGATACTCGCAGAAACCAGTTTCTCGACCACCTGCTGGCGCGTTTCAGTGAGCAATTCAGCCATTTTTCAGCGCTTCAATATCAAAAATACGAGGCTGAAACCGAAGCGGCCGATCACTATAGAAACGATAAAGCGCGCTATCTGCAACATTACGACAAACTGGGCCGCGACCGCGGACGGGCATTCAACCTGCGCCAACCCGTTTGGGGCCAACCCAACCGGTCGGGGCTGGAAGAAAAAGCCGGCGCTCTGGCAGGGCTGCGTGACCTGCACGAAGACGCGCTTTGCCTGACGCAATCCATCACTAAAAGTGCGCGCTACGCCTACGAATTGCGCGATCCGCAAGGGCAGGTCCTGTTTCGTGGCCCAGCGCAGTTCGACTCGGCCGAGGAGGCTGGGAAAGCCTATGCACAGTTGTTGAAAGCAATTGAACAACAATCGTTTACAAGCACCCAGGGCAGTACTCACCGGCTGGATATTTTCGATCCGGCCGACGGGTCGACGCAAAGCGTCGTGTACGCCGGCGCTGCACATTACCGCGACCAACCTGCCGCCGCTCTTGATGCATTGCTGGGCAAAAATGGCAACATTAAGCCCGAAAAAGCCTGGCGGCTTTGGTTAAAAGACGCGAGGGGAGAACATACCCGGCAAAGCGCCGGCGGCTACGTTTCGGCCGCCGACAGCCTGCGCCACGTCGCTGATTTTATTCAAAATAAAGGGCAAAAAAACGCGCGCAAAGCCGAGAAATCTGCCGCGCCAAGCCTGGTAGCCGACCCGGCCAACCCCGCACGTTTTCTCGATATATCGGCTTTCCAACCCGTCGTTGAGCGATTGCCCGACGAGTTTTACTGGTTCGAGCGCGGGTCGCAACGGCGCAGCGCCCCAATCTGGGCAAGCCCGGATGCCGCCCGCCGCGCTTTTCTGGAAACGCTTGATGGCGGTGAAAACGAAGGCGTTCGCTACCTGTCGAGGGTAGGTAAAGCCCTGCAAGTGGTTTTACCGGGTGAAAAACGCGGCGAATACTGGCTGCGCGGCACGGCTTTTTTTGCCGATGAAAATTGCGCCCGACTGAGCTGGTTCGACTGGCGTACAGCGGCTAAAAAACACGACCGGTTCCGCGTAGAGGAAGCCGACAACCGCTGGCAGGTCGCTTTTTACGATGAAAAAGAGCGACTGCTCGCCCGCTCCCGTCAGTTTCCCAGCCCCAAAGCAGCCGAAGTACACCTGTCGTCCTGTCTCGACAAACTCAATCGCAAGGGCCTGACGTTCAGCCAGACAGAAATAGAGGGCAAATTTTTTGCTTTTCGCGCAGCCAATGAAAAGGGTGATATGCTGCTCACTTCCTGGCGCCTGTACGAACAAGCGGCCGAGGCCTTCGAGGCCCTGGAAAAACTCCCCGCTCAGGCCGTACAAAAAGACTGCTACGTATCGACCGGCGACGCCGGCAACCCGGCGTACACGTACATGCTGAGGGGAGAGGATGGACATTTCGTCGCCTGGCAACCCGAGGTATTCGACTCGCCCGGCGAACGCGATACCCGCCGGAAACAAACCCTGGCATGGTTCGCAACCTGGCAAACGCCGCTGGAAATTCGCGCCGAACCCCATCGTTTCCGATATCGCTGGGAAGCGGCCGGATTCGCAAAACCGCTTTTCGAGTCGAGCGGGATATTTTTTTCGCCAGACGAAGCCCGGAGAGATTTTCAACGCCAACTCCTTCAATTCTGGGAGCAAACAAGCGCCGTCAAACGAGACACAGACGAATCGTCGGCCGGTGAGGCGGTGAAAAAAGCATTTGATCCTCACGTATTCACGGTGGAACCGGAGGAGTTCGATCGGGAATGGCATTTCTCCATCGTACTGAACGACCGGCAATGGAAAAGCGAAAAAGGATTTGATGACGAGTCGTCGGCATTAAAAGGGTTGGATGACTTTAAACGCCAGCTCGCTAACGCGCGTTTTGAAGCGATCGAAATCGCCCGAAAACCATCGATCCGCATCGATGCAGGGAGTGTATCCGTCGTGCCTGCCCTGGCGCCGGCTTCGGCCGAAATACGCGACCAGTGGCTCAAAGAGTTGCCTCTATGGCAGCAATGGCGCAGCAATTACGATCAAATAACCATAAATTCGGAGCGACCGGGGGGGCAACAAACCGGGGCGATCGTCTTTCCTTCCCAAGGCGAAGAAAAAGTTTGGCAAATCGTCAAGACCGGTTCTCCGCTGGCTGTTCGACCAGAACCGAACAAACAATATAAGCGCATTGGGGAATGCACCGTCTGGTACAACCGTTTTTGCTGGGAAAAACACGAAGAGGAATCAACAATACGATGCGATACTATACCGCCCTGGCTGGACCTTTGCACCGACGGACGCGATGTAACCGAGAGAGTCGATCAACCGATAGCGCCAGGCGCCTGTAAGTCGGGTTACCGCTTTGTACTGCGCTCGGCCAATCCTGTTTTTTTGCCGGGTTTTGCGCAACAATTGCCAGCCGGCACAATCCTCTGGCGCAGCGCAGCCACTTTCGACAGTGAACCGGAGGCCATAGGTGCTTTCCAGCGCGATTATTTCCGCGTCTTGCAACTCGCCAACTACGCTCCCAACTACGGCGCAGGTACAGCTTGTATCGGCTTCGAAACCTTACCCGATCCGAACGCTACGGCAGAACCCTGCCACGAATGTCCGGCTGGCGCGCCGCTGGCGGAGGTACCGCTCGCGATACAAACACTTTTCAGCAATCAGGCCCAGGCTGCCGAATACCTGTCGCAACTGGCACGCAGTTACCCGGTTTTTCAAACCGTCGAACCCGAAGCGCAATGTGACTGCACTTGTAAAACGCCCGGTTGTTGTGCCGAAGCGGCGGTCTCGCACGACGACTGTGCAGAGGAAGCCCCGGCGCCCCGATACAAATTCCACCTTTACGCGCGCTCACTGAATCCTGCTGGCATACCCGTCGGCCGGGTGCTTTGGGAAAGCCCGCGCTGCTACGACCGGGCGGCCGATGCCTGGGCCGATTTCCGCGTACTGCTGCGCCTGCTCGAAGCAGGAAACGCCTGCCGCCCCGTGCCCAATGCCTGCTCCGATTGCGGCTTTGCCTTGGGGGTGCCCGAAATTTTGCTGGAAATGCCTGCAATCGGCGAAGACACGTCGGGCGCGGCACTCAAAAATTTGTTCGCTTCCGCCGCCCATCCCAATGCCTTTTACCTGTCGGCCGACTATGATTGCAATACCACCGGCGAACTCGCTTTTCAATTTGAGGTAACGACGGAAGCGTATTTGACCGCGCGCCATCCGAAGGTTTATTTCACTGAAATTGAAGCCTGTACAGCAAAAGAAAAAGCGGCCGTCCTGATTCGGAAAGCAGTGGATACCGACGATTGGTGCGAAATCGTGTACGAAGAAGAGTTCCCCGATTTGCCGGCGGAAAGCCTTTATCTGTTCAAAATTCGCCGGATCGACGGCTACACGCTGCAACTGCGGATGATCCCGGAAAGCGGGGGCGAACCCCTGGTTTTGCTGGAAGGTATCGAGCGTTTTGTCGCGCCGCCCGGCGCCGGAGCCGAGGAGATCAATGCCTTGATGGCCGGGCTCAAAACCCGGTTTTGCAGTCTGCTCGCCGACCCCGAAGCGCATCTGCGCATTACGGCCGTCGACGATTGTACGCCCTTCACTTACGAATTGGCCGGCCCCACTACCGGACAACGCGTTTTGGCCTCGCATCCGTATCGCTACAACAGCCTCACTGAAACGCGCATAGCAATGGAACGGGTAAAAAAATGCCTGTTTCGGGAGTCGTTTTATCTCGTGGAGCATATCCTGCTGCGTCCGGGCATGGCAGGCATGGATTTTTGCAAAAATGTAGACCCCTCCAAATGCCTGTCGAACCAAAGCGGCCTGGTCAAAGCCAAACCCTGGCCCTATCCGGCGCCCAACTGGCACTGGACGCAAAATTGCGGCTTTGATTCACCGTTCCAGTTGTCGAACAGGGTGGAATGTAAACTGGAATGGCTCGACAAGCCGCGCGACCCGGAATGTCCGGATCCCGTTCAGCCGCGATTCTATTACCCGATGACCGACCCGTATTCCTTCTGGGCCACGGTTGTATTGCCGGGTTATACCCCGCGTTTCAGCGACCCGGATTTTCGCAGTTTTATGGAAGAAATGCTGCGGCGCGAAGCGCCGGCGCACGTGGCACTCTGTATCCGTTGGCTCGGCCCGGAAGACATTTGTTGTTTCGAGGCCCTGTACCGGCGCTGGACCAACTGGTTGCGCACCGGACAGAAGGATTGCCCTTTGCCTGCCGATTGCCAGGCGTTTGAATCCAACCGGACCGAACGCGACCCGGGTTGTCTGCTGGGCGAATTTCTGCGTACCGTGAAGGATTGTCCGCCGACCGCGACACCAGCACGCGACGCCTCGCTTGCACAATGCTCCTGTCAGCCCTCCCATACCGTGTCGCATACGACTGGCCACGTTTGTGCCAGTCTGTTTGTCAAGCGGACATTCCCCGGCGTTCAGCCCTTCGATCCATCAAATGGTCCATTTATCATCGACCTGCAAGAACAATTGCCCGGGATAGAGCCTGTGGATTTCGTTGCGCCTTCTTCCACGACGGCCCCAAAAAGCGTGCAAGCAGCAGATAAAACGACGAAAAAAGCCGGCAAGCCTGACACTCCCGAGCCTAAAATCATCCTGCGCCGTGCGGCTTCCTACAAAACCACGCTCGATGATATTCAGGCATCCGAACAGCCTGCAGACATGCAGGAAATCATTGCCCGTACGCATCACTTTATCCATTTCAACGGGGCTATCGAGCGTTTGCAGCCTTTGCTTGAGCAAATTTTGGCATCCGGTGATTTGAAAACGCTATTGGATACGCTGTCGCGCACTGCCATTTTTCATGCATTGGATAAAGTGGCGCTGGAAAACCCGAAACAATTACCGGAATCGGCAAGAGCGGCCCTGCAATCCTTGTCGGGGTATTTGCACCAGTCACCCTTGCCAGTCGAACAATGGCTGGCAGAATGGGACCCTGAAAGTCTTTCTCTACACGGCCAAACCCAAACCCCCAAACATATCCTGGAACAACTGTCTGATTACCCGCGACAAAAACCCAGGCCAAAAAAGAAATCGTAACGCATTACACAGTCCACTGCCATGCGCCATCTCATCGTCCGCCAAATCCTCGACTTGCGTCTGAATGAACCAGGCGAAGCCTTCGGCGCCCAGCAGCGCCTGAGCCGCTTTTTCCAGGAAGAGGCCGCGCCGGCTCTCGAACGGCTGTTCGACCGCCTGGCGCCGGACGGCCGCGTGCTGCGCATCGACCGGCTGGAAATTGATCTCGGCACGCTAAAAGAGGCCCAACTTCACTCGGAAGAGACGCTGAACAAGTTGGTCAAACTTGTTGAAGAAGCGATTCAACAGGCATTGAACAACGACAAACAAATGGTTCTTCAGCCTGAAAGCCCGACAGAAAGCATTGTCGCGCAATGGTTTCATTTTATCGAGTTTGGCGTCTTGCCCTGGTTTGCCGACAAGGTGCTGCCGGCGGGCTACCCAACCATGGTACTCGAACAACTCGGCCTGGATGCCGCCTTTGCCCGGCGGCTCCGACGGTTATTGGGCAACAAAACATCGGCCCTCGAACGGCTGATCAAGCAACACGACAACGCATTTGTCGAAGCAATCGCAACGTTGTTAAGCGGGAAAAGCCATGAATATATCACCCGCGCGCTGGGTGAAATGGAACAGTTGATGCTGACGCCCGCTGCGCCCGGCATTCCCAGTGCGATGCTTGAACAACCCTCCGGGATCAGGCTGCGCCTGTGGAAATGGACACTGACCCATACGCTGGCCAATAAGGGTGTGTTGAAACAGGAAATCCTTGTTGTCAGGTACCTGCAATATCAATTCCCCGCAACCCTGTTGCAAGGGTGGGGCAAACGCTTGCAAGAAGCCGGGCAATCATCGTTCCCGGCGATGGCGACGATCTGGTCTTTGCCCGAATGGCCGCAACAATTCACCCGGTCCCGGGCGTTCGCTGATCAGGAGCCCGCTGCATCCGCCGACCCGCCATCTTCTGCTACCGAAAACCGGTCGGAAGATGAACCGGCCAATACGCCGCCCGGCACTGCCCAATCCGGCCGTCGGAGATCGGCGCCCAAAGACGAAAGCGCGGCACGGCCGAACCTGGAGGCATCAGATAAAGCAGCAAGCTTCGATATTGAAAACGTGCTCGACAATGCCCCGGCGCCGGCTGAACACCGCCCCGATCAGGAGGAGAACTGGTGGGTGACCAATGCCGGTCTTGTCATCCTGCAGGGTTATCTGCCCCGCTTTTTTGGCAACCTCGACCTGCTCGGCGCCGACAAAAAATTCCGCGACCACGAAGGCCGGCAAAGGGGCGCCATGCTGTTGCACTACCTGGCTACCGGTCAGTCGGAGGCGCCGGAGTATGCCTTGCTGCTGGAAAAAGTGCTCTGCGGCATACCGGCCGGAATGCCCCTCGACCGTTTTGTACCCCTCCATGCCGAAGAGCAGGAGGAAGCGGAGGCTTTACTGGAAGCCGTAGTGGGCCATTGGGAAGTTTTGGGTAAAACGTCGCCGGATGGTCTGCGCCAGGGCTTTTTGACAAGATCAGGGCAGTTGCGACTCCGCGACGATGGCTGGCTCCTGCGCGTGGAGCGTCAGACGCTGGACATCCTGCTCGACCGGTCTCCTTTTGCATTCAGCGTCATCAAACTTCCCTGGATGAACGCGCCGCTGCGCGTAGAATGGTAAACTTTGAACAACCAATATAAAAAACTCCGCCATGGACGATAAGAAAAAAGCCAAAATGCACCCCTACCGGTCGCTGCTCGACAAAATCCAAACCTTCGACAGCAAACTGATCATTGCCGGCGTAACCGTCCTGTGCAAAGACCTGGCAGAATACCTCGCGGCCGGAGGATTTGCCGGCACTGCCGCCGAAGGGTTTATGAGGGTATATGCACAGTCGCTGCATCACGACCGTTGGTTCTGGGAGCGGTATGGTCCGCAGTTGTACTGGTCGATGCGACCCGCAGCCCCCGCGCCGCCTGGCGACTACGACCCGGCCGTACAGATCGCATTTAACCCACCCCTGCCCTCCTATGCCCACGAGGCCAGCCAAAACGACTTTGATCTGCACGAACTCAATAGCGCGCGCATCGATCAAAACTGGACCCTTATACCCGGTTGGCAATTGTTCAATGCCTTCCTCGAAGCGCACGCTTCCGTTTTGAGTAAATACAAAACGGAGATCAATGCCCTGCCCCCCAAACCCCTGCCCGGCGACCCGACACCTTATCCCGATACCGATTATAAAGTCCTGAAAATCTTTGATGTACTACGGGAAAAAGTGTTTGACCGCCGGCTGCACTGGATACCGCTGGCCATGTACCTCAGTTATTTGATCGTGGATTATTGCCCGGAATGGCTGCATGAAGAAAGCAACGCACTGGCCTGATTTTTCAACCTCCAAATCCTTTTTTATGAAAAACAAACAAGTATTCCCCATCCTAGATACGGACACAATTGCTTCCAAATGGAATCAGTTTACCCTCGACGCCATCGCGACTACCCGCACGTCGCCACCGGTAGCCGCCCGGGTACTGGCCATGGTGCACACGGCCATGTACAATGCCTGGTCGGTGTACGACGATTGTGCCGTCAGTACGGCGACTTACTCCCGTTTGCGCCGCCCCAAGCCGGAGCATACCGCCGAAAACTGGCAAAAAGCGTACAGTTATGCCGCCTATCGCGTGCTGGTAGAGCTCGCCTGGCTGCTCATGCCGCCCGAAGACAAGGACGAAACCCGGCTGTTTATGACCGACCTGGGTTACGACCCCGACAATACCACTTTTGACATTACCTGCCCCGAAGGAATCGGCAACTTGTGCGCGAGAATGGAGCTCGACCGGCATTTCGGCGACGGGTCCAACTCGCACGCCACCCTGAAACTGCCCACGTATGCCGACTATACGGGTTATAAAGCGTCCAATTCACCCATACACGCGCCGGAGCCCTTTCCGCCGCGTTCGCGCCCGGAAAATCCGCGGCTTTGGCAACCCCTTATTGTCGGCGGCGAAGTCAAAAACTTTTTGCTGCCACAATGGGGCCTGGTTAAACCCTTTGCCCTCGAACACCCCTGGCAATTCCGGCCCGAACACGGTCCGACCGGCCCCGGCGACACGGGTTTTCAGGCACAGGTAGACGAATTGCTCGACCTCTCGGCCAATCTCGACGATGAGCAAAAAATGATCTGCGAATTCTGGCTGGGCGGTCCGGGAACGATCACCCCGCCGGGCATCTGGTGCGATATTGCCCAATTCGTGTCCCGCCGCGACAAACACGCCGACTGGCAGGACGTCCTGATGTTTTTTGCCCTGTCCAATGCCCTGCACGATGCCGCTATTGCCGCCTGGGACGCCAAACGCAAATTCAATTCCGTGCGGCCAATCACAGCCATCCGGCACGCCTACAACGGCAAGCCCATCGAAGCCTGGGGCGGCCCTTGCCAGGGTAAGCAAAAAATCGACGGCGCCGGCTGGCTGCCCTACCAACCCCTGTCGCTGGTGACGCCTGCTTTCCCGGAATTTGTATCGGGGCACAGTACGTTCAGTTGCGCCGCCTCCTACGTTTTGCAATGCTTCACCGGCAGCGACCGCTTCGAGGGTGAACGCACTTTGGAAAAAGGCTCTTCCATCGTCGAACCCGGTTTTACACCCAAAGCCGACGTCACCCTGTATTGGGCCAAATTCTCCGATGCAGCCGATCAGGCCGGCTACTCGCGCCGGATTGGTGGTATTCACTTTGTCGACGGTGATGAGCAAGGCCGCCTTCTGGGCGGAAAAGTTGCCGAGTGCGTCTGGAACAAGGTCTGCGTCTATTTCAACGGCAAACCTTTGAAATAACATGGCTACCGTCGTCTCCGTCGCGATCCAGAAGGGCGGTTCGGGCAAAACCACCACCGCGCTCAACCTCGCCGCTGCCCTGCACCGGCAAGGGAAAACCGTGCTGCTGGTTGATCTTGATCCACAAGCCAACCTGACCCAGTCGCTGGGGTATGGCGAGCCGCAGGGCATCACCATGTACCAGCTGCTGCGCGACGAAGGCGCGGGGCTCGACACCGATTACACCAAGGCATTGATCCGCATACGAGCTGGTTTCGATCTGTTGCCGGCAGCGCTCGAACTGGCCATGTCGGAAGTCGAGCTGGTCAGCATTTTCGGGCGGGAACGCCTGTTGAGCCGCATTCTGGCGCCGGCGCTGCCGAAATACGATTTGGTGTTTATCGATTGTCCGCCGGCCGTGGGCATGCTCACGGTCAATGCCCTGGCGATGAGCCAATTTGTGCTCATGCCTTTGCAAGCCGAGTTTTTGCCCTTGAAAGGGGTAAAAAGTTTCCACGATTTCACGCTGGCGAGGGTCAAAAAACAACTCAACCCCGAGATCGATCTGCTCGGCATCGTGCTCACCCGCTACGATGAACGCAAAACCATGAACCGCGAAGTGTTGCAAAAACTCGAAGCGGCGTACCCCGGCAAGGTATTCGACACCCGCATCCGCACCAATATCGCCCTGGCCAGGGCACAGGAACTGGGAACCGACATTTTTACCCACGACGAACGCTCCAACGGCGCCGAAGATTACCGCCGCCTGGCCGCCGAACTGATCGACCGTATGAAAAAGACCAAAAGATGAAACAAACCGCCACGCCAACCACAACACCCGCTCCCCCTTCCAGCCAGCCCTTCTTCGGCCGGCAGGCAGGCAGTGTATTGGCTTCGGAACAGGCGGAGGCGACTTTTTTTGGCCCTGCCCCTTTCATCCAGGCCAAACTCACCATCGGCGCGCCCGACGACCCCTACGAGCGCGAGGCCGATGCCGTGGCCGAGCAGGTGGTGCAGCGCATGTCGGCTCCGGCTTCGGAAATGGAGGAAAAAGAGCAGATTCAGCCGAAAATTCAGCGTTTACCATTGACAGTGCAGCGCAAATGCGCGGCGTGTGAAGAGGAGGAAAAAGTGCAGAAAAAAGAGGAAGAAAAGCCGGAAGATCTGCAAGGCGGCATCCAGCGGAAACCGATTTTTGAAAGCAACGGCGACGAAGAGCCCCCGCCCGGCGTGCAGCCGGCTGCTCCGATGGTGCAGCGGAAGTGCGCGGCCTGCGAGCAGGAAGAACAGGGCGCCGTGCAGCGCAAACCCTCCGGCGGCGGCGAGATGACCGCTTCGGCCGACGTTGCCAGCCGGATCAGTCATTCAAAAGGCGGCGGCTCGCCCCTGCCCGAGTCGGTTCAAAGCGCGATGGGCGGAGCCCTGGGCGCCGATCTTTCCGGCGTGCGGGTGCATACCGACAGCCGGGCGGTACAATTGAACCGTGATCTGGGCGCGCAGGCGTTTACGCACGGGAGCGACGTGTATTTCGAGGCGGGGAAGTTTCAGCCGGGGACGGGGGAGGGGGATCGGTTGCTGGCGCATGAGTTGGTGCATGTGGGGCAGCAGGGGGGAGGGGAACGACGCTTGCAAAAATTTGACTCTCCAGAACATTACATTCTTGGACATCAAGGAACAAGGGAACAAGGCGGAGGAGACAGAATGGTTGATCTAGCCACGGACTATTCATTACCCTTCGGAGATGTCGTAGCAATGGCAGGAGACTATTTTGAGAACATTCAACAAATGAGGGAATTTGCTGCCAATCCCGTCAGAACAGGAGAAAAAAGTCGTGAAGAATTGGATTACGTCAGAGAAGTCAAGGTACATAGGCGGCAAGATCGCGCCAGTGTATATTCAGAAGAAGCAATAAGAAGCGTAGATCAACGCTATTACCGTTTGGCCATGAACAATCGGTCACATTTCCCATTTGCTCAAACTGCCGATTATTCACGCACGTTGCCTGCGAGATTAAATGACTGGATAAATAATATGCATTCGCTCCCCAACGCTCATGCAGCGTATAGAAGATGGCATATTCAGGCTTTGTGGGAAGCATATAATGCAGGTTTTAGTGGTCAGTCAGAGAATGCGGCGCTTGCATCCGAAGCATTTTCCGCGCACTATTTAACAGATTCTTTCGCGGGCGGACACGTGATGACGCCGAGAGATAGCATAACTATTTATTGGAATGAAAAAGTACCAATGTTTAACTACAACCTAAAAGGTTATATTGCGGAGCGGCTTGCAGAAGTATTAGAAAAAGAACTTTATTGGGGCGCAATGAGTGAAGACGCCGTCTATCATGGTATGTTTGGCGTAGCAGGATCACTCGAAACGATCACTGCAATTCTTGATGAAAAAGGACATATTACGTTTGGCGATGTTGTTTCTGGCGCCGTGCATGATTACTTTAATGAAAGAGGTGCATCTGCGCTTATTAATGGCCAGGCCGTTCGGTTATTTGGAGACATGAATCTGGACCGAGGTGATGAACGAAATTTTGCAGTACAAGCGGT
>JADZFP010000347.1 GCA_020849825.1 Saprospiraceae bacterium | reverse complement strand
TTGCAGAACGGACCTTCCGCGTCGCTTTTCAACATTTGAACGACCCGCGGGCTTTCGAACTGTACTGCTCCACCGTATTCACACCGGCGAATGTCAAAACTCAATTTGATGATCCGCAAGCAGAGTTCTGGTTCGTATTTTCCGACAACCGGCTGGCTGCCTATTTCAAACTGAACCTGGACATCGCCCCGGCCGGTATGGACGCACCCAGTGGCATTCAGGTGGAGCGCCTGTACGTCGACGCCGCTTTTCAGGGTCAGCGAATCGGCGAGCAGATACTGCGGCATGCCGAGGAACAGGCCAGGGCGCGCAACGACAAATGGGTGTGGCTGAGCACCTGGAAAAAGGTACCCGCCGCTATCCGGTTTTACGAGCGCTGCGGGTACGAAATATTTGGCGAAGAGATCTTTTGGGTAGGCGACGACCCTCAAATGGACTGGCTCATGCGCAAACAAGTCGTTTAGGTCGAGCGGGCGTTCAAACTTTTCGGGCAAATCCTATCTTGCCGCGAATTTTTTGAATAAAGCCTGCTTATGTCCCGATCGTTTTACATGGTGCTGGCGCTCTGCCTGGTAGCCCAAGCCGCTTTCTCCCAACAACCCTCCCCCACGCCATCCGAGATTCGACTAAAAGGATTCGAACAACGCAAGTCGTTGATCGACAATTCCCTGATCGGTCAGCTCCCCGCGGCCAACATCGGGCCCTCGGTTTTTTCCTGCCGTGTGACCGACCTCGACGTCAATCCGGCCGACCCCACTGAAATGTACGTGGCTTATGCTTCCGGCGGGCTTTGGCACAGCGCCAACAACGGCACCACCTTCACGCCTGTTTTTGACCGGGAAGCAGCCATGACCATTGGCGATATCGCCGTCGACTGGGCCAACAAAGTCATTTGGGTGGGCACCGGGGAAAACAACTCCAGTCGTTCCTCGTATGCCGGTACCGGCATGTACCGCAGCGCCGACGGCGGCAAAACCTGGGAGTGGCGCGGCCTGCCCGAAAGCCACCACATCGGCCGTATTGTATTGCATCCGAATCAACCCGACGTTTTGTGGGTCGCCGTTTTGGGGCACTTGTACTCGCCCAACCCCGAACGCGGCGTGTACAAAACGACCGATGGCGGGAAAACCTGGTCGCGCTCTTTGTTTGTCGACGAGAACAGCGGCGCCATCGACCTCTGCATCGACCCCAACGACGCCAACACCCTGTACGCCGCCAGCTGGCAACGCGAGCGCCGGGCCTGGAATTTCAGCGGCGCGGGAGAGGGCTCCGGCATCTGGAAAAGCACCGACGGCGGATCAAACTGGCAACGCCTCAACACACCGGCAAGCGGCTTCCCGACCGGGCCTAATGTCGGCCGGATCGGTCTGTGCGCTGGCAGCAGTGGCGGAAAAACCGTGTTGTACGCCAGCCTCGACAACCAGCAGCCCAAGCCCAAAAAAGAGGAGAAGAAAGAAGACGTTTTGACCAAAGACGACCTGCGCGCCATCAGCAAGGCCGATTTTTTGAAACTCTCCGATACCAAACTGGGCGCCTTTTTGAAAGACAACGGCTTTCCCGAAAAATACACGGCCAAAAAGGTCAAAGACCTGGTGGAAAAAGACAAAATAACCCCCGTCACCCTGGTCGAATACCTCGAAGACGCCAACAACAACCTGTTTGAAACCAATTATACCGGCGCCGAAGTGTACCGAAGCGACGACGGTGGGCTGAGCTGGAAAAAAACGCACGCCGACCCGCTCGACGGCATCAATTTTACCTACGGCTACTATTTCTCCAATATCCGCTGCCAGGCCGCCAACCCCGACAAGGTGTACCTGCTCGGCTTTTTGATCATCAAAAGCGACGACGGCGGCCAAACCTGGAAAAACATCAACGGCGACAACGTGCACGTCGACCACCACGCCCTCTGGCTCGATCCGGCCCGGCCCGGCCACCTCCTCAATGGCAACGACGGCGGCCTGAACATCAGCTGGGACGACGGCGTTTCCTGGATCAAATGCAACAACCCGCCCGTGGGGCAGTTCTATGCTGTCGCGGTCGATGAAGCGGAGAACTACAACGTCTACGGCGGTGCGCAGGACAATGGCGTCTGGGTGGGTCCTTCCGACTACGAAGCGTCCACCGCCTGGCATCAAACCGGCCGTTATCCGTACGAAGAACTGGTCGGCGGCGACGGCATGCAAATCGCCATCGATACCCGCGACAACAACACGGTGTACACGGGTTATCAATTCGGCAATTATTTTCGTATCAATCGCTCTTCCGGCGGCCGGAAATACATTACACCCAAGCACGATCTCGGAGAACGGCCGCTTCGCTTCAATTGGCAAACCCCGATCTGGCTCAGCCGCCACAACCAGGATGTTCTTTATCTCGGCGCGCACAAACTGTACCGTTCCTTCGACAAAGGCAACAACTGGGAAGCCATCAGCAGCGACCTCACGCAGGGCGGAAAACCCGGCAACGTACCCTACGGCACCTTGTCGAGCATTTGTGAAAGCCCGCTCAAGTTCGGCCTGCTGTACGCCGGCTCCGACGACGGCCTTATCCACCTCACCCGCGACGGTGGCGAAACCTGGTCGCGCATCTCCGACTCCCTGCCCCAGCAACTTTGGGTATCGCGCGTGATCGCTTCCAGTCATCAAAAAAGCCGCGTGTACGCCAGCCTGAACGGTTACCGCTGGGACGATTTTGCCGCCTACCTCTATGTTTCGGAAGACTACGGCCAGCACTGGTCGCGCCTGGGCAACGACCTGCCCGCCGAGCCGGTCAACGTCGTTCGGGAAGACCCCGTCAACCCCGATGTTTTGTACGTCGGCACCGATCACGGCCTCTATGTCTCATTCGATCGGGGGCTGCATTTTCACGCCTTGTCCAAAGACTTTCCGGCAGTGCCAGTGCACGATCTGGCCATACAAAGCCAGGCCAGCGACCTCATCGCCGGCACGCACGGCCGGTCTATGTATCGCGTTGATGTGGCCGCTATCCAGCAATGGAATGCCGAGGTGCTGGCCTCCGGCCTTCAGTTGTTTGATTTACCCAAAAGGAAATACGCCAAAAACTGGGGTAAAAAACAACCCTGGCAGGAATTGAAAGACCCTAAACTGCCCGTCGAATTTTACAGCAATTCGGCCGGAAAAGTGCGCTGGGAGGTCCGTACAAAAGAAGGACTGGTCTTAAATAATGGCACAGTGGATTGTGTTAAAGGATTTAACTCCTTTACCTTCGCGCTTGACATCCGGGAGGAATTTCTGAAAAAATACCAAAAACATCTGGATGACAATCGAAAAGACGACCAAAAACCGGTCCATCTGACCCAATCTGACACGGGCAAATATTACCTTCAAAAGGGGGGGTATATCCTTGAACTGGAAAAAGATTCTTTTAAATCAGCCAAGGAATTTGTTGTGGAATAAGTTTGTTCAACCATGATCAATCACAAAACCAGTTCTTTTATACAATGAAAAATTCGAAAAATCTCCTTACCCTCCTTTTCGCGATCGGTGTTCTCACCCTCACGAGCTGCCTGCATATTGTGGAAGAAGTGACCTTCCGCAATGACAAAACCGGAACCTACAAGATGACCATCGATATGAGCGAAATCAAAAGCATGATGGACGCGCTCAAAGACGTTGGTGAAGATTCCACCGCCACCGAAGAAGCCAGCGGCGAAGAAGACAGCGGCGACACCGATATGGGCGACCTGGGTGAAGAACTCTCCGGCGTAGCCAAATCGCTGCGCGGCGTGGCTGGCATTTCC
>JADZFP010000346.1 GCA_020849825.1 Saprospiraceae bacterium | reverse complement strand
TCTCCGATGCTGCCGGTCCGGTGCAGGTGCAGAACGGCTTCGGGCGAGGCGGGTTGGGGTGTTTGGGCGAGCCAGTCGAGAAAAACCTGTTGGCGCAGGACTTGTATTTCGGGGGTGTAAAGTGTGGCAGAGCACCAGAAATGGGCTTGTCGGGTATCCAGAAGGTTGATGTGTCGTTCGCGGCCGTCCCAGCGGAGCTCGAGCAGTTGGGTGGCGGTAAACGACAGGAAGGAGAAGGGTTCTATTTGATCGAAGTGATAAGAAGTAGCGAAGTCGAGTGGCTGCTTGTATGCAAAGCTGTCGAGCAGTAGGAGCCCCCGGCTGCGCCGATAGGGCAGGTGGCGGGTATGGCGCAGGAAGGCGCCGTTGAGCAGGCAGGCAGCCCGCCCGGTATCGGAAGCGGCGATCCAGGTGCCGCCGGCCAGGGTGTCTTTGGGGAAAAGCAGGGAAGCGCCTGCGACCGGCTCGACGATCAGTTGATTGGGAGAGCGAAGTGGCGCCTCGTCGCGGTTGTGGGTCAGAACGAAGCCTGTGGCGGCTGGGAGATAACTTACGGTACACATGAGTGGTCGCCGGTTTCGAGGGGTTCTTTGGGGGGAAATATGCCGTGAAATTAAGTCCTCTTTACTCCCCAAAAAAACTTTTCTCTCCCCTTGGGGCATCAAAAAGGCCCTGGTCATTACCAGAGCCTGAGTAAACAGTCAATCATAAATCATTCGCTGAGAATGAATGCTCTTATTGAGCGTTTTTCGTTTTGTACTTATCGATGGAGAATTGTTACAAGCCCACTTTGCTCCCTATAAATCGTACTGTTACGATTTTTCAAAGTGGGCCGTAACAATTGTAATTTTTTGAACCCTATAGTTGTATAAACAGCGGCAAAATTAGCGGGGCATGCAGGCGGCGCTACTGTATTTTTTTCCCAGAATACTGGACATTTTTACCACAGGGGGACTTTCAGGCAAACCCTTTTCTGTACGTATTGGGTGGCACGTCGAACTCTTCCCGGAAGGCGCGGAAGAAATAGTTGGGATCTTTGTAACCGACCCGATAGGCGATCTCGGCCACCGTCAGATCGCTTCGTTCGACGAGCAGTTGTCTCGCTTTTTCGAGGCGGTGGCGGCGCAACAATTGCCCCGGCGACCGGCCGGTGAGGGCGGTCAGTTTGCGGTGCAATTGCGTACTGCTCATGAGCAGGGTCTTTTGCATGTCTGACACTCCGTAGTCGGGATTGTTGTAATTGGCCTCGATCAGTTCGAGTACGTTTCGGACAAAAATTTCCTGTCCCGACAATCCGGAAGAAGGGGGCGGGGTGGCCGTATGTTCTTCGGCGAGCAAACCGGCCGTTATTTTGTCTTGAATAGACGAACGCAGCCGCATCAGGTTGTCCATTTGAAGTAAAAGGGATTCCTGATTAAACGGCTTTTTCAGATAAACATCCGCGCCGAACTGATAGCCCTGCACCTGACTGACTTCGTCGACCCTGGCGGTCAGCAATATGACCGGGATATGGCTGGTACGGGGGTCAGATTTGAGTGTGCGGCAAAGCTCGTACCCGTCCATTGCGGGCATCATCACGTCGCTGATGATCAGGTCGGGCGTGGCTTCCAGCGCTTTTTTTACCCCGGTTTCTCCATTTTCGGCGTAAATCACCTGGTAGCGGCCCAGCAGGCAGGAGGCCGTGTATTGGGCCACGTCGGGGTTGTCTTCTACCAGCAGCACGAGGGGGAGAGAGGGGTCGGTTGCGGCGATGATGACTGGTTCGGGCGTTGTCGGGCGTCGGGCAATTGATTTTTCTGCCGGTGTGAATGCAAGCGTATTATGCTGTGAAAGATAAAGCCGAAGGGTTGTGCCTTCACCCGGTTGGCTGCCGGCTTCCAGGCGGCCGTTCATGATTTGGGCCAGTTCGTTGGCATAGGCCAGGCCAATACCGCTTCCGTCGGTGTCTTTTTCATCCGTCCGGACCTGGTAAAAACGTTCGAAAACGCGGTGAATATGTTCTGGCGGAATGCCTATGCCGGTGTCTTCCACGCTGATACATAGCGTATCGGAATCGACAAGGTCGAGCCGGAGGGTCACACTTCCGCCCGAGGGCGTGAATTTGACAGCATTCGACAAAAGGTTGGCGACGATATCGTGCAAACGGTCGGGGTCGGATTCGACCATCAGGGCCGCATCGGGCAGCCGGAGATCAAAGTTGAGTTTTTTGGCCTCCGTCAGGGTTCTGAAGGGTTCGGCGCATAAATGCAGGAAGGCAATCAGGTCGAATCGGCGCACCTGGAGGCGGAGGTGGCTGCTTTCCAGTTTCGACCAGTCGAGCATTTGATTTACCAGCCTGAGCAGTTGCTCGCCGTTTCGGGCGATCATGTCGAGCGGCCTGGCTTGTTCCGGGTTGGCGTTTTTTGACATTTGCCCGGCCGTGCCGAGGATTACCGTGAGCGGGGTTCTGAATTCGTGGGTGATATTGGCGTAGAGACGCGATTTGAACTGGTCGAGTTCTTTGATTCGTTCTGCTTCCTGCCGTTCGGCTTCCCGCTTTTTTTTGAAGGCCCGCTGTTGTTTTTTCCATTGATAAAAGATCCGGCCGGAGATCAGCAATATGATGCCGTAAGCCAGGCATGCCCAAAAACTTTGCCACCAGGGCGGCTTGATCTGAAAAGAAAAATGAGCGGTCGGGCTTTCCACGCCTTCACTGTTCACGCCGCGCACTTCCAGTTGGTAACGGCCGGGCTTGAGGTGGCTGAATGCCACGCTGTGTTCGCTGCTGAGGGGCGACCAGATATCGCTGACGCCCAAAAGGCGATACTGATAACGATTGGAGCTCGGGTGCAGAAAGTCCAGCAGGGCAAACTGAAAAATGAGGTAGTTTTCGTCGTAGCCGAGGCTAACAGGCGCTGAAGGGTTTATGGTGTAAGGTTTTGAATTGACCAGCATTTCGGTAATCACGATGCCCGGCCGATTGCTGGAAATGTTGACTTCGTCGGGATTAAAAAGCGTGATGCCGTTTACGCCGCCAAAGAGCAGGCGACCGTCTTTCAGCCGTGTAGCGACTCCTGTGTTAAATTCACTACAGGGGAGGCCGTCGGCGGTGGTAAAATGTTGCCAGCGGCGGCTTTTGTGGTTGATGCGCAGCAAACCGGCATTGGTACCCGCCCACAGGTTGGAGTCGTTGGTAACGACGATGCTGTAAATCACATCGTTGGGCAGGCCGTCGCGAAGGCTCAGCGTTTCTATTTTTCCTGTGCTGAACTCGAGGCGATTCAGCCCATGCTGCGTACCGATCCATAACCAGTCGGGATGAGCCGGATCGATGGCCAGCGACAGGATGCGGTCGCGGGAGAGGCCGTTGCGAATGTCGTATCGTTTGAATTGAAAATTAGTGCCGTTTTCGTCGGGAACCGCTTCCAGCAGGCCATTGGTAGAACCCAGCCAGAGGTGTCCTCTGTTATCTTCCACGATTGCGGAGACAAAAGGTGCGGAGTTACCTTCCTGCAAATCGATAAAACTCCAATCCATCCAGGCGTTTGTTGCCGGGTCATAGATGACCAGTTGCCCGTCGGAGGTGGTAGCGCAAATGCGCCCCCGGTGATCTTCTATGAAGCTTACGTGAAAAGAATAGTATTTGTCCGATTGTACGCATGTGGATTTTGAGCCCGCCTCTGATAGGTAACAAATGCGTCTACCCGATCCGATTGCCCAGAACCCACCTTTTTTTGAATGAATAACCGATGAAAAATGGTCGCGATAGAGTGGGACGGGGTTGAGTCCGCCCGTTTCCGAAACGTCAAGTTCGTAGTAACTGGTGAGCGAGAACCCGCTCCTGGCTATCCAAATTCGCCCCCTTGAATCCTCCAGAGGTGGTCGGGCATGGCTGACGCCTTCCTGAAAACTGTTGAAATGTATTCTTCCGGTATAAACCTTGTAGATACCTTGAGCATCCGTACCGATCCAGAGAATGCCGTTTCGGTCGGTGCTGGCGGATAAAATGCGTTCCGGAATTACCGGATATAATTCGTATAATTTGTCGTCCTGCCAGCGACAGATTTTTGTGGAGGATAAAAAATAAAGTCCCTGATCGTTCAAAACTGCCCTGCTCCAGTATTGCGTCTTGTCCGGCGATTCCAGTCTGGTTATCTTGCCCTGGTAGCAGTAAGTAATGCCTTCCGGATGTGTGATCCAGGTTTCACCGGTTAGGTAGCGGTGCAGAATCAGTAGGGGATTAGAAGGCACATAATCGGGCAATGCCTGAAAGTTGCCGGTGTTAAAGCCATACCGGACATTACCATTTTCCGCCAGCAACCACAACTCGTCGCCAACGGGACAGAGGTTATACAACTCACCCAGGCGCTGTTCGGTGACAAAATCGACCAGAATTTTGGCGTTTCGTGCCATTTGTTCTGGCGTAAGGGCATCGTGCGGAATGTCGAATCGCACGAGTTGCGTGCTTGTGAGTGCCCACAGCCGTCCCAGGTGATCTTCCCGGAAATTGCGCAGCGGATTGCTTCCGGAGAAGGACAGGTTTTTGCTGATTTCCGGTTGGTAAAAATTGCCGGTAGCCGGATCGAACAGGTTGGGACCACGATCGGTGATGACCCATAATACGCCCCGGGAATCTTCGAGGAGTTCCAGTACAAAGTCGCTGTTAAGAGAATTGGGATTTTGGGGATTATTTCTGTAGACCTTGAAGCTGTTGCCATCGTAACGATTGAGCCCGTCGAGGGTGGCAAACCACATAAAGCCGTCGCGCGTCTGAATGATCGACCGCACAAAGCCTTGCGACAGGCCGTCGTCGACGGTCAGGCGCTCATACTGTTGAGCATGCAACGCCCGCCCGGGAAACAGGAGGAGCCCAAGGGCGACGATGCTTGTCCAATAGGTTGCAATTGGCATAAGGGGGGCTCGTATTAAGGTCGGCAATACTTGGCGTTAGCAAGATACGCCATCGGCGAAAAAAGCTGTAAAATCATTCTTTTAATAATCGCAGTAAAACGCCGTTCGTCCAGCCAAAGCCGTCTTGTACCGGGTATTCGCCGCCGCCTGCATCGAGGGTCAGGTCTTCCACGTTGTATTTTTCGAGCAATTTTCCGGTCCCTTTATACACTTTGCCGCAGAGTGCGATCCAGCGTTTTTTGGCTTCGGAGGCCAGTTCGTTGTGGCCATAGTTGCGCAAGCCTGCGATACCGACCCACTGGAGGGGCGCCCAGCCATTGGGGGCATCCCATTGCTGGCCGGTGCGGGAAAGGGTAGTGACCAGGCCGCCGGGCTTTAAAAATTTCTTTTCCAGGGTTTTTGCGCAGGCATCTGCTTCCTGTTGCGTGGCAATCTGTACAAACAGGGGATACATACCCGCCATCGACAGCACGCCTGTTTTTTGCCGTTTTACCCAGTTGTAATCCTCAAACCAGCCGCTTTTTTCATTGAAACAAAGGGTTTTTATGGCGCTGGCGCGGGCTTCGGCGCGTTGGGCGTAAAAACGGCTTTTGACCGGATCGCCCCGGTGCTGCCAGGCGGTTTCGAGGTTTTTCTCCATCCTGTACATCAGGCAATTGAGGTCGACCGGGATGACGTCAGTCGTATTGATCCCGGTCAGGTCTTTTCCCACATTCCAGCGGCTGCTGAAATCCCAGCCCGATTCAGCGCCGGCTTTGAGATGGCGATACATTTCTTCGGCCGGCCGGCCCGAGGCAGCCTTTTGCGTCAGCAGATCTTCGCGGTATGATTCGGGGCGGGGTACCGGCCGGTCGTCCCAGTATCGGTTGAGGACGGTTGCGGAGTCCAGCCGGACCACCCGGCGGTAGGCTGGCATCCGGGCGCTCAGTGAATCTGCTCCCGCCATCCAGAAGTTGTATTCTTTCTCCATTTGGGGGAGATAAAGCGACAGGGCATCCTCGTTGTCGCCGTTTTTGGATTCGTCGAGCAACTGAACCATCATACTGAAAAATGGCGGCTGGCTCCGGTCGAGATAGTAACTGCGGTTGCCGTTGGGAATATGGCCGTAAGTATCGATCAGGAAGGCGAAGTTTTGCACCATGCCATGAATCAGGTCGCGCCGGCCTGCCGACTGCAAGCCCAGCATGGTAAAATAAGTGTCCCAGTAGTACACTTCCCGAAAGCGTCCGCCCGGCACGACGTACGGATGCGGCAGCGGGAGCAGCGTGCTTCCGGGTACTGCCGTATCGGCTGGCCGGGTCAGAATAGGCCACAATTCGTTGATGTGGTCGGCGAGGTCTTGATCCGGATTGCTTTTATAGCCCGAATTTGGCGAGACCGGCTCCTGAAAGTGCGTCGATACGAAAGTTTTCAGATCGAATCCGGGTTTGTTTTTTTCGGCCAGATATTGATTCAAAATGTCTTCCGGGCGGCCTTTGGGTGTGCAGTCGACGAAGGTTTTGCCGTCGGGGAAGATGCGCGCCATTTGCACGGCGGCAAACAATTCGCCATACAATACGTCGGGCGATTGCGGGCTTTTTGCCGCTTTGACGGCGGTCGGCGTTGGGGCCGGAGGAACTTGCGGCGTGTTTTGGCAGGCAATTAAAAGGAGCAGGAAAAGGCAGCCGGCAAATACTGAATTCATCTTCATGGCGGAAAGAATGTTGGTGAAAAAGCGGTACAAAGGAAACGAGCGCTTAGCGTTGACCAAGACAGGGCAAAAAAAATTTTCCTTCTGTAAAGTGAAAAAAATATTTTTGCACGGCGAAATTTCGTCGCGCCTTCAAAATCCATTCTCTCCCACCCCAGTATTCACCATTTGTTTTCAGGTATTGTCGTTTATCAACGCAACCCGCCGCGTCCTGAGCTCGTTGCGTTTACGGTTAAATTTCTGCTTTTCATTTTTAAACCAAACTCTGCTTCAATATGCGAAATCTCTTGCTTTCGGTGGGTGCGTTTTTGCTCCTGCTCGGTAACCTGAACGCACAAAACCACCGGGGCTGCGGCTCCATGGAAGTGCTGGCCCGCCAACTCATGGAAGATCCTCAAATGCAACAACGCATGCAGGATATCGAAGACCACACGGCCCAGTTTATTGCCGCCGGTGGCGCTCACGAACGCGCGGTCATCACCATCCCGGTCGTCGTACACGTGGTGTACAACACCACAGCACAAAACATCAGCGACGCGCAAATCCAGAGCCAGATCGACGTGCTGAATGCCGACTTCCGCAAACTCAACGCCGACGTGGCCAACGTTCCTTCGGTCTGGACCTCGATCGTCGCCGACTTTGAACTCAACTTCTGCATGGCCAAACAAGACCCCAACGGCAACGCCACCTCGGGTATCGAACGCCGGCAAACCTCCGTTACTTCCTTTTCAACCGACGACAAGGTGAAGTTTTACAGCCAGGGCGGTCTCGACGCCTGGGACGCCAGCAAGTACCTCAACCTCTGGGTATGCAACCTCGGCGGCGGTCTGTTGGGCTACGCCCAGTTCCCCGGCGGCCCGGCCAGCACCGACGGCGTGGTGTGCACCTACACCGCTTTCGGCACCATCGGCACCGCTCAGGCGCCTTTCAATAAAGGCCGCACCGCCACGCACGAAGTAGGCCACTGGGTCAACCTCTACCACATCTGGGGCGACGACGGCTCCTCCTGCTCGGGCTCCGACCTCGTGGGCGATACGCCCAACCAGGCCGACGAAAACTATGGCTGCCCCACTTTCCCGCAGGTCAGCTGCAGCAACGGCCCCAACGGCGATATGTTCATGAACTACATGGACTACACCGACGACGCCTGCATGTACATGTTTACCAATGGCCAAAAAACGCGCGGCCAGTCTGTATTTGCCTCCGGCGGCGCCCGCTTCAGCCTCACCACCAGCAATGGTTGCCAACCGCCCAGCGGCGGCTCCTGCGGTACGCCCACCGGTCTCAATGCCACCAACATCACCCAAACCAGCGCCACACTGGGCTGGGGGGCTGTCAGCGGCGCCACGACCTACAACCTCCAGTGGAAAATATCGACCTCGGGTACCTGGACGACCGTTTCGGGCCTGACCACTACCTCCTATAACCTGACAGGCCTCAGCGCAGGCGCTACCTACAACTATCAGGTACAAGCCGTTTGCAACGGCACCTCCGGCAACTACTCCACCCAGGCTTCCTTCACGACAACCAGCGGCGGCGGCGGTTGTTCCGATGCATACGAAACGAATAACACACTGGCTACGGCAAAAACTATCCCGACCGGTACAGCCTTCACGGCTCAAATTGCCACCTCGACCGACAAAGACTACTACAAGTTCCAGAACACTTCCACGCTCCGCAAAGTGAAGGTCGAACTGACCACGCTGCCGGCCGACTACGACCTGCGCCTCTACCGCAACGGCACCCAGGTGGGTATTTCCCAAAATGGCGGTACCACCAGCGAAATCATCAAGTACAACACGACCAGCAGCGCTGTCGCTACCTACACGGCTTATGTGTACGGCTACAACGGCGCATGGAGCAATACCCAGTGCTATACGCTCAAGGCAAGCCTCAGCTCCACTAACTGGCGCGAAGACGGCTCCACCGACGGCGAAGTAGAAGAAATCGAACTCGCCGTTCAGTTCGAAAACGCCGGTTTCGGCCTCTTCCCCAACCCGGCTTCCGACAACGTCACCGTTGAAGTGCCCGTACAGGAAGAAGACGCCAACGTAACCGTCTCGATGTTCGACGCTTCGGGCCGCCTCGCCATGCAACAACAACGCGTTGTAGGCAAAGGCGAAAACCGCTTCGTCTTCGAACTGCAGGACCTGCCCGCCGGCGTTTACTTCGTACAGGTGCGCAGCGGCGAAATGAGCCACACACGCAAACTGGTGGTGAAAGAGTAATCTCTTTTCTATCGATCAAAAAAACAGGAGCCATTCCGCCCGGAATGGCTCCTGTTTTTTTATTAGTCGCATCCTCGCATCCTCAAATCCTCATAGTTTCACCATCTTCCCGCTCAGCACCCGCCCGCCGGTATCGAGTCGCCAGACCAACATGCCGGAAGGCAGGCCGGACAAAGGCAAGTCGAAGAAATGAACGCCTTTTTCCACGTTGGCTTGCCGACTGAAAACCCGCTGCCCAAAGGTATCGAAAAGAGAGAGGTTGATCTCCTGCGCTGCCGGGGCATGCACTTCCAGACGACACCAGTCGGCGGCCGGATTGGGCGACGGACCGAAAACCTGCCAGTCTCCGGCATTGCCGGCCGAGGCAAAACGCAACTGGAGGACGTGTTTTTTCGAGTCGCCTGAATATGCTTCTGCCTTCAAACTTTCGGGTTGCAGGTAAAGCATGTCCGACAGGCGGGTTTGCTGCACGGCGGTAATATTCAAAAAAAGCAGAGGACTGCCTTCGTCGACCGTTTGCGCTTCCGGGCCAAAACCAAGCAGGCGCACACTGCCGTCGGGCAAAACATAGTACTGGTCGTCGGGCAAGCCGCCGACGGTTTCCAGGCGGGCCAGGGCGGGATCGATCCGGAGCGACAATTGAAAACCTTCCAGGTCGGCGGTTTGTCCCCAGCGGACCGGAATTTCGAGGCGTTCGCCGGCCTGCACCCAGCGGTCTTCCACCGTTAGCCACAATGGCTCGCGGTCTTCGGCTTCGGGCGCGTGGAGAGAGGCTGAAAGGTTGGCATCTCCGATTTTTATCCCTACAAAATTGAGGTTTTGAAACCCGATGTCGTCATTGAGGCTGGGCATCATGATCTGGTAGGTGTCTTTCACCGTTGCCAGAGCGCCGAAGTCGGCCGGGTTGATGATGGGGCGGATGACCCGCCACGAAGAATTATTGGGAAAAGTATCATAAATGCCCAGCAGCAGTTTGCGGGTCTCCACAATGTCGAAGGTAGTGACGGAGTTGCTTTTGTTGACGTCCGAGCCCAGCCATTGGTATACATTGGTAAACGGATCGACGCCCAGGATGTGTTTGCTCATCAGCACAAGGTCGAAGGTGCTCACACCTTCTTTCGGGTCGCCGCCCCGGTTGGCGCTCAGGGTAGCGCGGTATTGCCCTCCAAACGGCAGCTGGGTGGTTTCGAGCGCGAAACAGGAGTCGGTCATGTTCACGTTTTTGGTTTTGACGACCGGCGGACTGACGCCGGAAAGCGACTCGACCGTACTGCGCACTGCGTACGTGCTCATTTTTTTATTGCCCGAAGTTTTTACACAACCGCTGAGCATCACTTCCGCATCCGGATTACATATACAATTGGTGCCGTTTTGCTGCACAAGCACGTAGTTTTGGCAAATATTCATGAGGCCGTTGCCGTCTCTCACCCATATCTCCACAAAGTTCAGCCCCAGGTCGCATTCTCCGAAACTCAGGCTGTCGGCATCGGGAAAACCTGTTCCTGTTCCCGCTTCGCGGATACCGAACTGGAGCTGATTGGCAGGCGTGCAATTATCCGACACGCTCATGATGAATTGTTGCGGCGTAAAGGTTGTCAGGCAATTCAGCGGATCGATATTTTGCGTCAGGCCATTGATGCAGAGCATGTTGGGCGGCGTGCAGTCTTTTACCGTAAATAAATAGGTGCAATTGACCACGTTGCCGCAATCGTCGGTGGCCCGCCAGTAGATTTTATGGGTACCGATGGGGAAATTGCCGGTGCAGGTATCGTTGGGCGAGTTGATCTCGATACCGCCGTTGTTGTTCAGGTCGATCTTGTAGGAGTAGTCGACGTCGTTGTTGAAAATGCAGTTGGTGTAGGCCTTTTCAAACATCAGCACCGCGCCCTGCGAACAGCCGCCGGCATTAACGCAAAAGGTTTTGTCGCTGCAATCCGACAGCCAACCCATGATCTGGGCAGAAGATGTTGTGGAAAAAGCCAGACAGGATAACAAAATGAGGAGAAATCGATTCATGGGCCAGGGCGAATAGTGGGAAAATAATCGGTTGTCAAAATTAGGCAGATGAGCGAGGTATGCAACAAAAACTACGCCTTTCCCGACAAAACCGTCGAAAAAGGCGCAGAAAAAACAAATTATATGGCTCTAATGTTGCTAACCGGCCACTTTCTGCCGGCTTTTTTGCCAATAATACACCGGTATACCCAGCAAGACGATCGCAACGCCCGGCCAGGTATTTTGCGGCGCTGTAAACAACAAAATGGCGCAAACCGCCCCGGCCAGCAAAATGTACAACACCGGCAGCACCGGATAACCGATCACCCGGTAAGGGCGTTCGGCATCGGGCTCTTTCCGCCGGAGGATGAAAATTCCGCCGATGGTCACCATGTAAAAAACCAGCGAAGCAAACGTGCAGTAGGTCAGCAGGGCGCCGTAAGTGCCCGACAAACACAGCAAACTTGCCCAAACCGCCTGTGCCACAAGGGCTGTGCCGGGTACGTCGAAGCGATTGAGCGTGCCGGCTTTTTTCAAAAAAAGACCCTCCTGTGCCATCACGTAGTACACTCGTGCGCCGGCCAGAATCAGACCGTTGTTGCAGCCGAAAGTCGACACCATAATCAGGGCTGCCATGATCGCAGCCGACAAACCGCCGAAAATCATGGAACCTGCCGCCGTACCGACTCGGTCGTTGGCCACGCCGTCGCTGTATCCCGCAAACTGGATACCCTGCCCGACCGCATCGGCGGCTTCTGGTGAGCCCTGCAAAGGCAACAGGGCCAGATAGGCAATGTTGGCCATCAGATACAAAGCTGTTACGAGGCACACCCCGAAAAGCAGACTTAGCGGAATATTCCGGCGCGGATTTTTCATTTCACCGGCCACGAAGGTCACGTTGTTCCAGGCATCGCTGGAAAACAGGGGGCCGATCAGCGCCGTTCCAAAGGCAATCAGCAGGCCAAACCCGACCAACGGATGCGTGACCCACTGGCCGTTTTCCAGCACGGTTTGGCTGGCCGCCCAGGGCGACTGCCAGTTTTGCGCAAACACGTCGGTCTGAAGACCAACGGCCAGCCCAAGCACGATCAGCGCCAGCAGCGCCAGGATTTTTGCCGTGGTAAAAACCAGTTGAATGGCTTTTCCCGCTTTGAGACCCCGGCTGTTGACAAACGTCAGCAAGGCAATCATCGCAATAGCGAAAAGTTGGCCCGCAGAAATCGTGAAACTGCCGATTTGCAATAAAACGTTCTGCGGCCCCAGCGCCGGAAAAAAGTAGGCCGAATATTTGGCAAAAGCCACGGCTACCGCGGCAATCGTGCCGGTCTGGATGACGGTGAAGACCGTCCAGCCGTATAAAAATGCCGGCAGTTGGCCGTATGCTTTCTCAATGTAGACAAACTGACCGCCGGCCTTGGGCATCATACCTGCCAGTTCGCCATAGCTCAGCGCAGCCATGATGGTAATGGCTCCGGCTGCCAGCCAAAGCAACAGCAGCCAGCCCGAGGAGCCGACCATGCGGGCGCAATCGGCGCTCACGATAAAAATACCGGAGCCGATCATGCCGCCAGCGACCAGCAGCGTACCGTCGAGCAGGCCCAGCGAACGCTGCAACTGGTGTTCTTGCCGATCACTCATTGGCGCCTTTTTGCAGGTGGCTGTGGTGGCGGCTGTAAACAAAATAAATGACCAAACCGATCGCCATCCAGCCCAGGGCCGTCAGCTGCGTCTGGCTGTCGAGGCCATAAATCATAGCGCCGCAAACAAGAATACCGAGAATGGGCACCAGCGGCACCAGCGGCGTGCGGAAAGGACGCGGCGTAACCGGGTCGGCGCGGCGCATAATCCATACGCCCGCGCTCACCAGCACAAATGCGAAGAGGGTACCGATACTGGTCAGGTTGCCGGCCACGAAGCCCGGAACAAATGCGGCGAACAGACCGACAAAGACAAAAAGAATCCAGTTGGATTTATACGGCGTGCGATGCACC
>JADZFP010000345.1 GCA_020849825.1 Saprospiraceae bacterium | reverse complement strand
CAACGCGGTCGATTACATTGCGCGTGACAACTACTCCGGCATTACGGTAATTGACTCTTTCCGCATCTTCGAACAGACCAATCACCCGGTCACTCAGGCCTGGGTGCGCGCGCAAAACCTGGCTACCGACTATTACCTGAAAAATATACCCTTCCTCGACGCCACCACAGCCCGCGTCCGTGCGCTGGCCGATTACGATCGCTTTTTTAAATTAAAAACCGGCCCCGACGGCGCCCTGTATTACCTCGAACAAGGCCTTGAAAATCAACCAACCTTGTACCGCCGGCGCGGCGCCGGGCAGCCGGAACTGATCCTGTCACCCGAACGCTATTCGCCCGATGGTACCACGGCTTTGTCCGAATACAGCATTTCGCCCGACGGCCGTTACCTGGCTTATCTCGCGTCGCCCAATGGCTCGGACCGGCAGATCGCGCACTTTCTGGATCTGCATACGGGGCGCATCCTGCCGGATGTGTTGCAGGGCTTGATTTTTTCGAATTTTACGTGGTCGGGCGCCGGAGGATATTACCAGCGTTTTCCGGAAAGCGGTGGCCAGTTCGAGAGGAGCGAGAATGCTCAAATTTATTTTCACACCCTGGGTCAGCCCCAAACGTCCGACCAATTGATCTGGGAAGACCGGCAGCATCCTCAAGCCATGTTTGAAACGCAGGTGTTTGGCCGCGGCCCTGATCTCATCGTTACCAGCGCCAGCGCCACTTCCAAAAATGCGCTCTTTGTGCGAACTGGTGCAGGCAAAGTGATCGCTATCGTTGCTGACGATCAACAAGCGGATTATGTGCCCATTGGCCTGATCGACAACAAATTGTACGTCCGCACAAACGATTCGGCGCCCAACTGGCGCCTCGTGGAAGTCGATCTTCTGCGGCCTGCCCGCGCCAACTGGCGGACCGTGCTACCGGAGCACGCCACCAACGTCCTGCAGGATTGCAAAATGGCTGGTGGTCGACTGCTGGCACATTATCTGGTCAATTGCAGCAGCGCACTGTTCGTTTCCGGGCTCGACGGCCGCCATTCGGTACAGGTCGGCTTGCCGGCCGCCATCGGCAGCATATCCGAACTGGAAGCCTCTCCCGATGGCAAACAGGCTTTTTTTACCTGGGAAAACTTCATACAACCGGCGAGCGTGTTCCGGTTTTCCGTGGAGGAACCCGGGGGAATAGAGCCTGTGTTGCGCAGCCAAACTTCGTTCGACAGCGAGAAGTATGAGACCGTTCAATACCGGGCAACAAGCAAGGACGGTACCCCAATCCCGTTTTTTCTCACGCAACGGAAAGACCGTACAAAAGGCCTCGCCCCATGTCTGCAGTATGGCTATGGAGGATTTAATATCCCCGTTTTGCCGCGTTTCCGGCTCTTTCCCAGTGCATTTCTGGATGCCGGAGGTATTTACGTGTCCGCCAACCTGCGTGGCGGCGCCGAGTTTGGGGAGGCCTGGCACCTGGCAGGAACCCGCGAGAACAAACAGCGGGTGTTCGACGACTTTATCGCTGTGGCGGAATTTTTGATTGCCAACGGCTACACCTCGCGAGAATTGCTGGCCATCAATGGTGCGAGCAACGGCGGCCTGCTGGTCGGCGCCTGCATGACCCAGCGCCCCGATTTGTTCGGCGTATGCCTCCCGCAGGTGGGCGTGCTCGACATGCTGCGCTATCAGGAGTCGACTGTAGGCGCCCACTGGGCCAGCGATTACGGCCTAAGCGACACGCCGGAAGGCTTTGCCTATCTCTATGCCTACAGTCCGCTGCACAATGTCAAACCGGAAAATTATCCCGCAACCCTGATCCTGACCGGCGCACAAGACGACAGGGTAGCGCCCTGGCATTCCTTTCGATTCGCCGCGGCGCTGCAAGCCAATCAGCGGGGTGGCTCACCCGTGCTGTTACGCGTCACCCAGGGCGCCGGCCACGGCGCGGGAAAATCGCTGGGCAAGACGATCGATGAGGTCGGGACGATGCTTGCCTTTACCCTCTACAACATGAAAATAGCGTATAAAAGTTAAAAAAACGATGAGATACTTTCCTGTAATACCCCTGCTATTGCTGTTTTTGAGCGGCTGCGACAGCGTGATCGGTACTACCGATACCTGTTACGTTTCCCACGACCGGGTAATCTACGCCTGCGATCTCGACGGGCCTGCTACGACGGTGTCCACATTACTTTCAGAAGAGGATAAATTGCTGACCGTCAATATTATGGAAGCAACAAGCGGCAATTACCGGCTCAATCTCGGCGCGGTCAACGGCTGCGATGGTCAGGTGGAGGTAGTCGTGGCGGTCAACGGGACGGAAATTGAAAACTCTGTACAACAAACCCTGCCCAAAACGCTCTCGTTTGCGGTGCAAGGGATTCAGCCTGTTTCGATCCGCCTGCGCCCCCGATCACTCGACGATAATTGTTTGTGCCCCGACCCGGACCTGGGAGGCTCTAACGGCGAATTTCAGGTCGGTGTATTGATTAAAAAACTATAAATCAATAAATTATGTTGAAATATATTTTTCTGTTTCTGCCTGTTTACCTGTTTTTTGAAAGTGTTTCCGACGCGTCAAAAAAACAGGATACTTTGCCTGAAAGCGGTGAATACATACTGCCGGGCGCTATGCTGACCCCGGAGTTCCTCTGGTCGCTGGGCCGGGTGCAACTGGAAGATGTAAGCCGGGATAACAGGAGTTTGTTGTACTCCGTGTCTTATACCGATCTGAAGCGCGATGCTCAGTACACCCATTTTTACCAGTTATCTGTTGATCAATCGTCGGTTCTGACGCAGGTTCCGCTCCCGCGGGATGCCCGGAAACCCAGGTTCGATACCGATGGCGCCGGTCTTTTTTTTCTGGATAATGACACATTGTTCCGCTTTGATATTACTTCCGGGGCGACGGCCTGTATTTCCGGCATACCCATGCAGGAATACCAGTTTACACAGAACGGCCAGACGCTGGTGTACATCAGTCGGGTCAAGTACGGCCAGACGGCCTCCGATCTTTATCCCGACATGACGAATGCAAATTTTCGTGTGATCGATCACCTGAATTACAGACACTGGAACGAGTGGGACGACAATCACCGAAACAACCTTTTTATGGTGCCTTACCAGCCTGGCACCCGGATTTTTGGCGGTAAAAACCTGATGCTGAACGAGCCTTATGATGCCAATGCCCTGAGTTGCAGCGCCGATGGCCGCTACGTGGTGTACAGTGCCAAAAAGGTCGCGCCCAACGAACAAACGCGCAGTACGAATTCCGAAATTTATCTCTATGATGCCAGTCTCGGTACGACTTCCGTTTTGAGCAAGGGCCTGCAGGGCTACGACCTCGAACCTGTTTTTTCTCCTGACGGTTCGCGCATAGCCTGGAACAGCATGACGACTGCGGGATACGAAACTGACCGCAATCGAATCATGGTCTATGAATTGGCCACCGGCACACGAAAAGAAATCACAACAGGTTTTGATTTCAATGCTAATCACCCAAAATGGATTGACAATCAGACACTTGTGTTCTCCTCTGAACAACAGGGTACAAACCAGTTGATGTCGGCAACACTGGATGGAACGATTCGGTCGCTTACCCAAGGCGAACACACCGTAGATCGTTTTTTCCCCGCGGGAAACACGCTGTATTTCACGCGTTCGTCTTATGTCAGCCCGGCAGAAGTTTATGCTGTGGGTTTAAATTCAACGGACGCCCGCCAGCTGACTTTTGTCAACAGCGAAGCAATGAAACGGGTGAAACTTGGCCGTTTTGAAGCCCGTTTTACACCGACTAGCGACGGAAAAATGCTGCAATCCTGGATAGTCTACCCACCGGATTTTGACCCTTCAAAAAAATATCCGGTGGTGGAATATTGCCAGGGCGGTCCGCAATCCGGTCTGACCAGCGTGTGGGGCCTGCGTTGGTCGTTGCAATTGATAGCCGCGCAGGGGTACATCGTGCTGGCGCCCAACCGTCGGGGCACTTTCGGTTTTGGCTCGGAATGGACCCGTCAGGTGAGCCGCAACTGGGGTAAGTATCCCATGGCTGATTTACTGGCGGCAATCGATGATTTGTGCAGGGAGCCATACGTGGATAAAACCCGATTGGCTGCGGTAGGCGGTTCGTTCGGCGGTTATTCCACGTTCTGGCTCGCCGGCAATCACCAGAAGCGGTTCAAATGTTTCATTAGCCATTGTGGGTTGTTCAACCTGGAATCGTTTTACCTCACAACCGACGAGATGTTTTTTGCTGAATACGATATGGGCGAACCTTATTGGGAAGAGGCGGGAAATCCGACTTTTACGAAATACAGCCCTCATTTGTACGTCAAAAACTGGGAAACGCCGATCCTGATCATTCAGGGCGGGAAAGATTTCCGGGTTCCGGAGAGCGAAGCCTTTCAGGCCTTTCAGGCTGCCCAATTGAACGGGGTCACTTCCCGCCTTTTATATTTTCCCGAAGAAGGGCACTGGATCGGCAAGGCGCAAAATTCGATTGTTTGGCATCGCGAGTTTTTGGGCTGGCTCAATCGCTACCTACAGACATAGGCGGCTTCGGTAACTTTACGCGCAACGTTTGAAAGCATACTGACCATGATCGCGCGTATCGCCTTATTCATTTTCGGGATTATTCTTCTGACTGCCGCCTGTGCACCCATGCACCGGGCGGCAGTTGATCATAAAAACCTCAAAAAGGAAATTGAAACATCCCCCGTCTTCTCCCGCGGCTTCACCGGCTTCTGCCTCATGGACGCCGAAACCGGGCGGGTGCTCTGCGACGTCAATGCTGACCGCTATTTCACCCCGGCTTCCACGACAAAAATCCTGACCCTGGCCACTTGCCTGGCGGTGCTGGGCGACTCGATGCCCGCGCTCCGGTATTTTCCCGTTATGGAAGATTCCGACCCCGGTTTTCCCATCGGATTGTGTTTCAGGGGCACGGGCGATCCCACGTTTTTGCATCCCGATTTTCAATACTGGCAGCCGACGGCGCGAATGCTCCGCAATGGAGGCCTTCTGATATATGACCAAAGCAATTTTCAGGAAGAACGCTTCGGTCCCGGCTGGGCCTGGGACGACTACAACGACCATTACTCCGCCGAACGCTCCGGCTTGCCCATTCACGGCAACTTCGTACGACTAGAAAGGGATTCCAATGTCTGCGATCCCGACTGGATCGTGGAGCCCGCCTATTTCCGGCAGTTTCTGAAATCAAAGGACGATTACAATCTCAACGACCGGGAAATACGCCGACAGGAGCAGTCCGATACCATCGTGCTGCCGTATTACCATATCGACTTGCTGAAACCGGGTTATGTGATCGATGTGCCGGTCTGGAATGCGCAGGCAAAAACGCCGGCCCTGCTGCAAGACCGTCTCGGGTTGCCCGAAATGCCCCTGACCGAACCGGTGTGCGGTGATCTCGATTATCAAACCCTGTATGGCACGCCACTCGATACGGTGCTGCGCCGCATGATGTATCAAAGCGACAATTTCATGGCCGACCAACTGTTGCTGGTGTGCTCCGGTGTGAAATTCGATACGCTCCGGCAGGCGCCTGTGATCCGCTGGGCCAAAGACAGCCTCTTCGGCGCCCTGCCCAACCCGCCCCGCTGGGTCGACGGCTCGGGGCTTTCGCGGTATAACCTGGTCACGCCGCGTTATCTCTCCGGCGTGTTGCGGCAGCTCTGGCTCGAACAGCCGCACGACCGCCTGTTGCCGCTTTTCCCGACACCCGGTATGCCTCGTACCACACTCGACTGGTGGCCGGCAGAACCCGGTGCGCAACCCTGGCTTTTTGCCAAAACCGGCTCGATGAGCGGCGTACAATGTATGAGCGGTTATATAGTGACCAAACGCGGCAAAGTGCTGATTTTCAGTTTTATGAACAACAACTTTACCGGCTCGGGGCGCCCCTGGAAAGAAGAAATGCGCAGGGTTTTGCAGCGGATTCGGGATAGCGGATGAGCCCGCCTCCGGCTTGTCAAAAAATTGTCATTCGGTATTTTTTCAGCGGGGATTTTCAAATGCAAGCTTCACCTTTGCGCGCTCTATTTTGAATTAATCTTAATAAAAATGTCGAGGATATCCACCCTTCTGCTGCTCTTTATCGCCATAACCCCCTCACTGCTTTCCCAATCTGTACTCAAAGGTCGCATCGAACTCACCGGTCATGCCGCTCCGGGAGTGACCATTAGCCTCCAGCCGGGCGACCTGCAAACTGTGACCGACGCCAACGGTCAGTTCCGTTTTGATCAGTTGACAGCCGGCGTTTATGAATTGGCTATTTTTTCAACGGAAATCATGCCTCAGCACCGTACGGTAGAGCTGGCTCCCGGCGAGACGCTGGCGCTGATCCTTACCGCTCAAGCGGCAGAACAAACCCTTCGGGAAGTAACCGTTTACGGCGCCCGTGATTTTCGGGGTATTGGTCGTTTGCCCGAAGCGGGGGCCTTGCAGGTGAACGCGGGTAAAAAAATGGAAGTGGTCTCGCTGTCCGCTCTCGACGCCAACCTCGCCGTCAATAATGCCCGTCAGGTTTTTGCCAAAGTGCCGGGCACCCACGTCTGGGAAAACGACGCTTCGGGCATCCAGGTCAACGTTGCCACGCGCGGCCTTAGCCCCAATCGGTCCTGGGAGTACAATGTGCGCCAAAACGGCTACGACGTCAGCGCCGACCCGATCGGCTACCCGGAGGCTTATTACAACCCGCCAATGGAAGCCGTTGAACGACTGGAGGTGATCCGGGGGGCGGCTTCGCTTCAATATGGCCCGCAGTTTGGCGGATTGCTCAACTATCAGTTAAAATCCGCCCCTCAGGACCAAAAAATCGGGGTGGAAAGCAGCCAGACCCTGGGCGCTTACGGCTTGTTCAGTTCCTTCAATGCCATCGGCGGCACTTCTGGCAAACTCGACTATTACGGTTATTTCCACCACCGCGACGGAGAGGGCTGGCGCGACAACAGCCGTTATTCCGTGCAGCACGGTCATGTACGCCTGGGCTACCGGTTTTCGCCCCAATGGCGCGCCGAACTGGAATACACGCGTATGAATTACGAAGCACAACAAGCCGGCGGACTCACCGACGCCCAATTTACCGCCAATCCCCGGCAGTCGGTTCGCAGCCGCAACTGGTTCAACGTGCCCTGGAACCTGGCTACGGCCCGGCTTCGTTATGATGTGTCTGAAAAAACCCGTTTTGAACTGGCCGTTTTCGGACTGGCCGGCCAGCGCAACAGCGTCGGTTTCGTGCGCGCCATCAATATTGCCGACACGATCAACCTGGCCACAGGCGCCTACAACAACCGCCAGCTCGACCGCGATCAGTACCGGAACTGGGGCAGCGAGCTGCGTTTTCTTACCAACTATTCCCTGGGCGGCCGCGAGCAAACCCTGAACGTCGGTCTGCGTTATTTCGATGGCCATACCGATCGCCGCCAGCTGGGCAAAGGCGATACCGGGACGGAGTTCAATCTCGATCTCCAGACCGAATCCTTTCCCCGCGATATGGATTTCGATACCCGCAACGCGGCGCTTTTTGCCGAACACATTTTCCGGGCGGGTAAATATTTTGCTTTTATCCCCGGCTTGCGGTTCGAACATTTGCGCAACAACAGTGCCGGACGGCTCAATATCAACGGGGCCGGCGAAGCCCTCGTGATTACCCCGCAGCAACGCGACCGAAGCTTCCTGCTGGCCGGTTTTGCTACCGAATTTCACGCTACGCCGACCTCCGAAGTGTATGCCAATATTGCCCAGGCGTACCGTCCTGTGGGCTTCTCCGACCTCACGCCGCCGGCGACGACCGACGAAATTGACCCGAATCTCCACGACGCCCGCGGCTGGGTGAGCGACCTGGGCTACCGGGGACGCTGGAAAAATATCCTCAACTTCGACGTCAGCCTGTTTTACATGCGGTACGCCGACCGCGTCGGTACCATCGCCCGCTTGCGCCCCGACGGCAGCGTGTACCAATACCGAACCAATCTGGGGCTGAGCATCCACAAAGGCGCAGAAACCTACGTGGAACTCAACCCGCTGAACCTCTGGCCATCCGCCAACCGCCGCTGGGGCGCGCTCAATCTTTTCGCGGCACTCTCCTGGACGGATGCGCGATTTTCCGATTTCCTCGTCACAACGGTCAGCAACGGACAAATCACCGAGTCGAACCTCGCCGGCAAACGCGTCGACAACGCCCCGCGCTACGTACACCGCCTGGGCGCCACTTATGCCTACCGGACCTTTTCCGCTACCTGGCAGTTCAGCTCGGTCAGTGAAGTATTTGCCGATGCCAACAACACCGAATTGCCCTCCGCCAATGCCCAGGTGGGCAAATTGCCGGGCTACACACTCTTGGATCTCTCCGCAACCTACACTTTTGCCACGCATTACACCATCAGGGCTGGTATTAACAACCTCGCCGATGCGCGCTATGCCACCCGCCGCGCCGGAGGGTACCCCGGCCCTGGCCTGTTGCCCGGCGAAGGGCGCAGCTGGTACGTGGGAGCGGGGGTGAAGTTTTAACTGGAATGATCCGCCACAATCACCCATTTACCCTTGATTTTTCGCCAAAGAAGGGTGTAATGCCCGCTCAAATCGCCGGCTTTGCGGGCCAGATGCCATTTGCCAACCACGAAAGCGCTTTTTTTCGACAACAGCTCGACTGATAGAATGTCGAAAGTGAGCGTCCCCATGGCATCGCGGTCGGGGTAGCCTTTTTTGTAATTGTCGAGCGTGGCCTGCCAGCCGTAGGTCAGGCCGCGCGACCCGATGAAGCGCAGGCTGTCGGATTGCCAGTAGCCTTGCATGAATTCTTCAAGGTCGCCGCGGTTCCAGGCATCCTGTTGTTCCTGCATGACGCTACGGATCTCGCGGCTGGCCGCGGCATTTTGCTGACTGAACAGCGGGCCGAGCAGCATACAAAACGCGCTCAGCAGCAGTATTTTTTTCATGGTCAATGCTGGATGTAAAGTTTGCCGACCCGGGTTGAACCTGCCGATTGAATTTGAACAAAATACACGCCCTCCGGCCAGTCCTGCAACTCGATGCGTTGTGTGCCGGCGGCCAGCCTTTTTTCATAACAAAGGCGCCCTTCCGAGGTGAAAATGCTGAGCAGGGCCCGCTCGTCGGCGTTTTCAAATTGTACCGAGGAGCCGGCCGGGTTGGGCGACAAAACCAGGCGCTGGGCATCGGGTTCCGTTGCCGAGGAGTAGGTTTCAATTTGTTGATAAACAAGGAAAAAGAACAGGGTCTGCGTCAGCGCGGGCACCACGCAGCCGCCGTGGTCGGAAGTCGGGCTTACGTCGTTGGCGATCAGATCGGCCGCCCCCCGGGCGACCATGGTATCGCGGGCGAGCAGGCTGTTTTCAAAGGGCACCTGGTCGTCGGCCATGCAATAAAACAGGCGGGTAGGCGCCTGGGGCGCCCAGTGGTACACGTCGTTGTCGCGCAGGGCGATATTGATCGGGTGATCGGGGTTGCTCTGTACGGCGGCGAGCACGTCGGGCTGGATCATTTTGGTCGGGATGCAGGCGCCTTCGTTGTCGATCAGCAGGT
This sequence comes from Saprospiraceae bacterium, assembly GCA_020849825.1. Taxonomy (GTDB): domain Bacteria; phylum Bacteroidota; class Bacteroidia; order Chitinophagales; family Saprospiraceae; genus M3007. Next base: position 13,107 of record JADZFP010000345.1, on the reverse strand, counting down.
TGATCAGGGTTTCATTGAGCTCGCTCAGGTCGATGACACCGTCGTAAAACTGCTGGATCGGCGCGGCGTAGGCCGGTTTGAATATATCGCCGAGCTCATTGAATATCGTGCCGTACACCGTCTGGTAGGAAAGCGCGGTATTCGGGATGTAAGCCGGGTAATAATAAACGTCGTTCGACAGGATCAGGCTGCGCATCACGCCGCCGATGCTGTACGGCCCCGACATGGGTGCGGCGGCGGTTACCGTGAACTCTCCGGGCAGATTGGTCTCGATCTCCCGGTGCAGGGCCATGGCGGCATGACCGCCCTGGGAGTAGCCGGTAAGGAACAACTGCTCGTTGGTGTGTATCTGATACTGTGCCTCGAACGCCGGCAGCGCCCGCAGCATGTCGATCGCCACCGAGGCTTCGCTCGCGGCATGCACGTAGGGGTGGAACACGTCGTCGGACACGCCCAGTCCGAGGTAATCGGGCATGAGCGACACGTAGCCCAGTCCGGCAAACAGCCAGCCGATGCGGCCTTCGCCGCCTTGCAGCACGTTGACCGAGGGCACGTCCTGCTTGTTGCCCGAGGTGCCGTGCTGGTACAGGAGGCGCGGATACACCTTCGACGCATTATCGGGCACGATAACGAGCCCCGACACGGTGTCGGTCACGCCTTCGAGATTCAGCGTTGTGTAAGTGACCCGGTAGTACCGCGCGCCAAACTGGATAAACGGCACGTTGAACTCCGATGTGAGCTGCGCCTGGGTTTTGGAGCCCAGGAAAGTGGAGGTGATGAGGTTTTGGGCGGGGAGGGCGGCGGAGCACAACGCCAGCCAGACGATGAGCAGACATTTTTTCATGGTAGTGACAGGACCGGGTAGTTTGATAAACAGAACGGCCACAATACTAACAATTTTTCAAAAATGAAGCCCTTTACCTCGTCACCCGCCCCAGCTCAATTTCTCCCACCGGCTGATACACCAGCGGAATTTGCTCTACGACCACGTCGCTTTTGTCCAGCCCGAAGGCTTTTTCATCCGACTGGCCAAAGCGTTTGAGCCAGAAGTAGGAATTGAGCAAAAGGCCGTCGCGCAGGTTGAATTCGTTTTCGACCGAGAGAAATTTTTCGATCACCACGAATTTGAAATCGGGCTCGGGATTGTAACGCGTAGAGCCGTCGGGACGGATGTGCAGGCTGAGCTCGCGGTTGGCTACAAGGTCCTGCACGATTTTTTTGAAGTACAATTCGACGCGCGGCTGCACCCGAAAACCGGTATTGATGTTGATTTTGATCACTTTATCATCCAGCAGTTCTTCCACCTGATAATTCAGGGTGTAGGGATCATCGGTGCGGTGGATGTGCAGGAACCAGTACACGTCGGCGCGTTTGGGCTTTTTGGCAAAGATGGATTTGATGATTTTTTCTTCCACTTCGCCCAGTTGGTTGGCTTTGGTGAGGTAAATGAGGTGGGTGGAAAATTTGGGAATGGCGTCATCGTTGCTGAGTTCGCTGATCAGGTTCAGGTAGTTTTTTAACCTGACAAAACGCACCAGCCGGTTGTTGATTTTGCGGGCGTAGTACCAGACGTACATGGTGGAAAAAACGCCGATGGCAACCAGAATCACGGGCTTGGCTTCCCCTGCCTTGGCGGCATTGGCGATAAAAAATGCGATCTCGATCAGGACGAAAACCGGGATAACGGCATACACCAGCATGGTGGGCCATTTTCTGACGTACAACAAAAAATAGCCCAGCAGGAAGGTCGTCATCAGCATCGCAACGGTAATAGAGAAGCCGTAGGCAGCCTCCATGTTGGTTGAATTTTGAAAATAAAGGATCATGCCGACGCAGCCGGCCCACAACATCGTGTTCACCGATGGGATGTAGATCTGGCCTTTGAGTTCCGTCGGGTTGCGCACGGCCACGCGGGGCCAGAAGTTCATGCTCATGGCCTCGCTGATGAGGGTGTAGGAACCGCTGATGAGCGCCTGGGACGCGATGATCGTGGCCAGCGTGGCGATCACGATACCGGGCCAGATGAACCATTGCGGCATGATTTCATAAAAAGGATTGCGGCCTTCGAGCGTATGCCCGGCCTCTGTGAGCAACCAGGCGGCTTGTCCCATATAATTGACCAGCAGTGCGATTTTGACAAATACCCAGGTAATCCGGATGTTTTTACGGCCGCAATGCCCCAGGTCGGAATAGAGGGCCTCGGCGCCGGTGGTGCACAAAAATACGCCGCCCAGCAGCCAGAAACCGTGCGGATAATTGACCAGCAAATTGTACGCGTAATAGGGATTCAGGGCATGAATAATACCCGGATGCGCCAAAATTTGATAAAACCCCAGGGTAAACAACATACCGAACCACACGACCATGATCGGTCCGAAAGTGCCGCCGACCAGCTGTGTGCCGAAACGCTGAAAAAAGAACAGGGCCGACAAAATGACCACCACGATGGGTACCGTGGGCAAATGAGGCATCACCAGTTCCAGCCCCTCCACTGCCGATGCTACGGAAATAGGCGGCGTGATCATACCGTCGGCCAGCAGGGTGGTAGCGCCCAGGATGGTCGGCACGATCAGCGAGCCTTTGCCGAAACGGCGTACCAGGGCGTAAAGGGAAAAAATACCGCCCTCGCCGTGGTTGTCGGCCATCAGGGTGAGCACGATGTACTTGATGGTCGTCTGGAACACAAGCGTCCAGAATACGCAGGAGATACCCCCGTAAACGAGGGCTTCGCCGATCGGCCGGTCGCCGACGATAGCTTTGAGCACATAAAGCGGACTGGTGCCGATATCGCCGTAAATAATGCCGAGTGCGACCAACAGGGTACCTGTCGTCACCCGGGTAGGGACGTGGTTTTTCATAAAAAGCGAGTGAAAATGGAGTGTTGCGCTCAGCCGCCGACAAAGCGGTAGCCGATGCCCGATTCGGTTACGATATACCTGGGTTCATTGGGGTCGTCTTCAATTTTTTTGCGCAACTGACCAACAAAGACCCTCGGGTACTGGGTTTGCGCAATGTATCCGGGGCCCCACACCTCGCGCAGGATAAAGGCATGCGTGAGCACCTTGCCCTCGTTGCGCATAAAAAGCGACAAAAGGGCGTATTCGGTGGAGGTCAGTTTCAGTGCTTCATTGTTTTTGCGAATGGTTCGGCCCGCGTGGTCGATGCTGAGCGACCCGAAGGTTTGAACGACTTCCTGCCCGGCATTTTGTGACAGCCGCAACGCCGAGCGGATGCGCGCCAGCAATTCGCCTGCCCGGAAAGGTTTGGTCAGGTAATCGTTGGCGCCATTGTCGAGGGCCTGCACGATGTCGTCTTCGGTATCGCGCACGGAAAGGATGATAACGGGGTTTTGGTACCATTCCCGCAATTTGACCAGCACGGCCTGGCCGTCTTCATCCGGCAATCCGAGATCGAGCAGGATCAGGTCGGGCTGGTGCATGGCGGCGGCTTGCAACCCTTCGGCGGCGGCGCCTGCCGCGGTCGTTTTGTATGCGTTGGCATGCAGCGTGATTTCCAGCAGTTTCCGGATGGCAGACTCGTCGTCGATGATAAGGATATGAGCAGGCGTCATGGTATGGACGGCTTGTTATTCGCTTTGGGTGGGCGGGTAAAGGTGGCCCGTTGGGATTTTCAGGACAAAATCGGCGCCGCCGTTTGGCCGGTTGCCCACCTGCACAACGCCGTGGTGCGCTTCCACAAAACCCCGAACGATGGAGAGGCCGAGTCCGGTACCGCCCGGTTTGGAACCTTTGGCACGGAAAAATTTGTCGAACACATGATCCAGATCGTCTTCCTCAAACCCCGGACCGTTGTCGTAAATGTGCAGGATTAAATACGCCCCGTCGTACTCCGCTTCGATGTGAATAGTGGTGCCATCGGGCGTGTACATGGCTGCATTGTGCAAAATATTGAACACCACCTGTTCCATCAGATTAAAATCGAGCCGGACCAGCGGGAGTTGTTCCGGGAGGGTTAAAATGATACGCCTGCTTTGCAGGTCTTCTTTAAGCCGGTGAATGGCGCTGTTGAGTAATTCGCCCACATCGCACCATTTCCAGCGCAGCACGATATGGCCCGATTCGAGGCGCGACATGTTCAACAGGTTGTCGATCAGTCGGTTGAGGCGCTCGGCGGCGAAGTGAATCTCTTCGGTCATTCTGCGGCGGTCGTCTTCGCGCCAGGTTTGTTTATCATTCAAAAGGTTGTCCGAGGCCGCCCAGATTGTCGCCACGGGGGTGCGCAATTCGTGTGAAATAGAGTTAAACAGGGTATTGTACAGTTGCAGCGTCGTCTCTTTGTCTTCTTTCTGTCGGGCGATTTTTTCAAAATTTTTGATCTCATGGGTGAGCACCCCGTTGAGCAGGGCTATGATAAAATACATCACCAGCATGAGCGCATCCTCGGCATTGTCGACAATAAAGGTAAAATGAGGGGGAATAAAGAAGAAATCCCAGATGAATGCGCTCAGTACGGCCGCTGTGAGCACCGGCCCGATACTCATTCGCATAGCCAGCAGGGAGACGGTCAGCAGCAGAATCAGCGAAACGGTCCGGTAGCCGATCCAGTCGGCCAGTGGCCGGCAGGCGGCAGCGACCAGAATCACGGCCACGATGCTGATCCAGTACTGCTTTTTGTCGTTGACGATGGTTTGAAGCGCTTGCATACGCATTTGTTTGTAGGGCAAAGGTGCGCGGACCGGTATAAATGCCAGATAAAAAGATGAAGGTGCGGTGTAAAGATTTTATAAAAATACGGGGGGGCGTTCTACCTTTGCATCCCGAAATGAAACGAACGTGTTCTTTTTCGAAAATGCCGGAAACCGGGTCTTTTGCCCGGTTTCCGGCATTTTTTTAAGGTTGAAAACTCTACGCACTCATGCCACGCGACCGCTCGATCAATACTATTCTGCTCATTGGCTCCGGCCCCATCATCATCGGCCAGGCCTGCGAATTTGACTATTCCGGCAGCCAGGCCAGCCGCTCCCTGCGCGAAGAGGGCATCAAGGTTGCCCTCATCAATTCCAACCCGGCAACGATCATGACCGACCCGGTCACCGCCGATTATATCTATCTGCGCCCCCTGACGCCGGAAAGCATCGAACTAATTCTCCGCGAGCACCAGGAAAACCCCGATTTGCCCAATATCGACGCGGTTTTGCCTACCAGGGGCGGCCAAACGGCGCTCAACCTGGCCATCGAATGTGAAAAACAGGGTATCTGGGAACAATACGGCGTGCGAATGATCGGGGTAGATACTACGGCCATTGAAACCACCGAAAACCGCGAGGCCTTCAAAAAACTGGTGGTCGACCTGGGGCTTTCCGTGGCGCCGTCCTATATCGCCAACTCGTACCTTGAAGGCAAGGAAGCCGCGCAAAAGATCGGTTTCCCGCTGGTTATTCGTCCCTCGTACACCCTCGGCGGTACAGGCGGCGGTTTTGTCATGAAAGAAGACGAGTTCGACGAAGCCCTCAAACGCGGGCTCAACGCCTCTCCGACCCACGAGGTGCTGGTGGAAAAAGCCGTTCTGGGCTGGAAAGAATTCGAACTTGAACTCCTGCGCGACGCTATCGACAATGTGTGCATCATCTGCACCGTCGAAAACCTCGACCCCATGGGTATCCACACCGGCGACTCCATCACGGTGGCGCCGGCGATGACCCTCTCCGATACGTCGTTTCAGGACATGCGCAACCAGGCGATCAAAATCATGCGCGCCCTGGGCAATTTCGCGGGCGGCTGCAACGTCCAGTTTGCCCAGGACCCCGAAACAGAGCAACTCATCGCCATCGAGGTCAACCCGCGCGTATCGCGCTCTTCCGCCCTGGCCAGCAAGGCGACCGGCTACCCGATCGCCAAAATCGCCGCCAAACTGGCCATCGGTTATACCCTCGACGAACTCAAAAACCAGATCACCAAAACGACCTCGGCCTATTTCGAACCTACGCTCGACTACGTGATCGTCAAAATGCCGCGCTGGAATTTTGAAAAATTCCCCGGCGCCGACCACCGCCTGGGCCTCCAGATGAAATCGGTCGGCGAGGTCATGGCCATCGGGCGCACTTTCAACGAGGCTTTGCAAAAAGCTTGTCAGAGCCAGGAAAACAGCCGCATGGGCCTGGGCGCCGACAAAAAAGAATGGATGCGCACCGAAGACATCCTCGAACGCCTCGAAAAAGTCTCCGACGATCGCATCTACCGCGTCAAAGACGCCCTCCGTCTCGGTATTCCCAGTAAAACGGTGCAAAAAATGACCGGCATCGACAACTGGTTTGTTCAGGAAATCAAAAGACTGGTCAAAATGGAAGACCAGCTCCTGCGCTACAACGTGGCCGAGGATATCCCGCGCGATTTCTTTGTCGAACTCAAAAAGAACGGCTATTCCGACGCCCAGATCGCCTGGATGCTCCGGATCACCGAAAAAGAAGTGACCCAGCAACGCAAAAAACTGGGCATCCGGCGGGTGTATAAAATGGTGGACACCTGCGCCGCCGAGTTCGAGTCCAAAACCAACTATTTCTACTCCACTTTCGACGATAAAAACGAAAGCCAGCGCACCGATAAAAAGAAAATTATCGTGCTCGGCTCCGGCCCCAACCGCATCGGCCAGGGCATCGAGTTCGACTATTGCTGCGTACACGGCATTCTGGCCATCCGCGAGGTCGGGTACGAGGCCATTATGGTCAATTGCAACCCCGAAACGGTATCGACCGACTACGACCTGGCCGACAAACTGTATTTCGAACCGGTCTTCTGGGAACACCTCGAAGAAATCCTCGAACACGAACAACCCGACGGCGTCATTGTCCAACTGGGCGGCCAAACGGCCCTCAAACTGGCCGAAGACCTCCACAAAAACGGCTGGAACATCATCGGCACCTCGTTCAACGACATGGACGTCGCCGAAGACCGCGGCCGGTTCTCCGACCTGCTGCGCGACCTCGACATCCCGTACCCGAAATACGGCGTGGCCCGCGACGTCGACGAAGCGCTCGACGTGGCCAAAAAGATTCCCTACCCGCTGCTGGTGCGCCCCTCTTACGTGCTCGGCGGTCAGCGTATGCGCATCGTCATCAACGACCACGAACTGGAACGCCACGTCCTCTCGATCTTCAAACACATGCCCGACAACAAGGTGCTGATCGACCAGTTCCTCGAACGCGCCAAGGAAGCCGAGATCGATGCCATTTTCGACGGCGACGACTTCCACATCATGGGCGTGATGGAGCACATCGAACCGGCCGGTATCCACTCGGGCGACTCCTCGGCTGTACTTCCGCCTTATTCACTGGGCCCCATCGTGATCCAGCAGATGGCCGAATATGCCGAACGTATCGCGCGGGCGCTCAATATCCGCGGACTGATCAATATCCAGTTTGCCGTAAAAGACGATCAGGTGTACGTGATCGAGGCCAATCCGCGCGCTTCCCGCACCACGCCTTTTATCGCCAAAGCCTACCAGGTGCCGTACCTCAACATCGCTACCAAGGTGATGCTCGGTACCCACAAACTGCGCGATTTCGACATCGTGCCAAAGCCGACCGGCTACGCGATCAAAATCCCCGTCTTTTCTTTTGAAAAATTCCCAGGCGTCGACAAGCGCCTCGGACCGGAGATGAAAAGCACCGGTGAAGCGATTTACTTTATCAAGGATTTGAGAGACCCGTATTTCAGGGAACTGGACCGGAACCGGAGCATGTACCTTTACAATTAAGGTTTTCAAATAATGCTCAAAATCATCCTCTTCTTCAACTGGGTCGTCGTCGCCATCCTGGCCATCCTTGTCGTCGCCGAAACGATTCAACCGCGCCGAAACGGGGGCGATGCCGCCGGCCGGGGGATCGGGCAGGCCATTTATTACCTGGCGATCATAGCGCTGGTTGTTCTGCTCATCCTCAACCTGCTGCCGTATGATTTGCCCAAATACATTGCATTCGGGCTGATTGTCGTGCCGCTGTTGTGGTTTCGGTCGTTTCCGGTAGTCAGCAAACTGTACAGCCGGCTGAAATCAATCATCAAACCCCAGCGTTTGTACGAAGACCCCGATCAGAACCGACTAGCCTGGGCGATATTTAAAACCGATACCGACAAGCTCCGCCGCTTGATCGAATCGCTCGCCGGACGGCTGAAAGACCCCGAATACGGCTATCCGCTGTACCAGAATGCCGTCGATTGGGCTATGCGATTCACTACGCCGGCCAATCCAGCCCGGTACGAGTGCATCCGGATGTTGCTCGACGCCGGGATTGCCACCACGAGCCCTTATCCCGATCATGCGCCGCTGCACGTCGGCGCCGCCAGTTCAGGCAACCCGGAGATGTTGAAGTTCTTACTCGATCTCGGCGCCGACCCCAATGCCAGGGGGGACGACTATGGCACGGGCAAGCCCCATCAGGTCCCCATTCTTTTTGAAGCCATGGAAACGGCTTACGGCGCCCGCAATTGCATGCAGCTGCTGCTCGATTATGGCGCCGACCCCAATGCCGTCAAACCGCGCGACGGCGATTTCAAGGGCACTTCCGCCCTCATGTGGGCGGCCCATCGGGGGCGTTACGACCTTTGTCTGATGTTGCTTGAGAAAGGCGCCGACCCGCGGTATGTGTCGCCCGATAAACGGTCGTTGCACTCGATAATGGAGATCAAAAAGGCATTTGTCGACGGGCAGTACTCGTCGAAAGAAGAGATGGAGCAGGTAAAAGCGGTGATTTGAATTAAAACGGCGCGTCTTTTCCTTCTTTTTTGACCTTGGGCGCCGTTGTTTCCCGTACAGGCTGTACTTCCAGGATATGAAACTCCGTCCGCCGGTTCATCTGATGGTCCGCTTCCGAGCAAGGAACGGCATCGGAGCAGGGGCGCACGGGGCGGGTTTCGCCGTAGCCACGCGCCAGCAGCCGGTCGCGCTGGATGCCCTGCCGCATGAGCCAGGTGACCACGGCTTCGGCGCGGCGTTGGGAAAGCAACAGGTTGTATTCGTCCGAGCCCTGGGTATCGGTATGCGCGGCGATTTCGACCTTGAATTCCGGGTTGTCGCTCAACATGCGCAGCAACTTCTGGAGTTCGGGCATCGATTCTTCCCGCATATTGGCCTGATCGAAATCGTAGTAGATATTTAACAAAAAGCCCTCGCCGGTGGGGGCCGATTGCCAGTCGGCAGCACTGGGAAGGGTAGGTACTCCGTTGTCGTACAAAATACCTTCGCGCAGGGTGAGCCCCTCGGCCAACTCGGCGTCGGCCGGGGTGCCGTCGGGGTTTTCGTAGAGTCCGGAAAGCGGGTCGTATACCGGCCGGACCGAGGGATCGGGCGTGCCCGCCAGTACGTCGGGGCCGTAGGGCAGGAGGTTGAGATTGGTTTTGATATTGGAGCCGGGGACGAGGCCCTGGGTGCAAAGTTCGGCGCTGACTCCGGCGATGTAGCCGTTCTGGGTAGCCTTGACGGTATAGCAACAGTCTTTGTCGACGCGGAAACGGTAGCGGCCATCAGCGCCGGTGATAAAAGGCGGCGGCGAGGGACGGCCGCATACGTTGCTCAGGTACACCTGTGCACCTTGTGCCGGAAGCCCGTCGAGCATGTCGAAAACGATGCCGGAAATGGTGTATTTGGCTTGTTTTTCGAGCAAAATTTGGAGGACAAGCGTTGACCCCGGTGTTGCCTGATGGGTACAAGTTTCACCTTTGCCCGCGTCGTAGCCGGTTTTAGCCGCGCTGAATTCGACACATTCGCCCGTTTTGAGATCGAAGGCCAGCCGGCCGTCGGCGCCGGCGGTGTAGGTATGGCCGCTCCGGCTGTCGGTCAGCAATGCGCCGGGTAAAGCCTGGCCGGTAAGGGCGTCGGCAACCTGTATTTCGACGGCCACTGCAATTTTTTTAAAACCGTAAAGGTCGTCGCGGCCCGTGCCGCCGTCGCGATCGGAGCTGAAAAATCCCCAACTGAGGTCGGGGCCGAAACAAATGCCGAAGTCGTCGCGGGTAGAATTGACCGGATACCCCAGGTTGGCGGGCAGGTTCCAGGCGGCATCGTTTTTTTCCGTTGTGTAAAAAATATCGAGCCCGCCGAGGCCGATGTGCCCGTTCGAAGCGAAATAGAGGCGGTTGTTCGGATCGATATGAGGGAAAATCTCATTGCCTTCGGTATTCACCACCGGGCCCAGGTTTTGAGGCGGTCCCCATCGCCCGCCCTCGTAGGCGCTGACGTAGAGGTCCATGCCGCCGTACCCACCGGGCATGTTGCTGGAAAAGAACAGTCGCTTGCCGTCTTTCGACAAGCTGGGGTGGGCGCAGGTGAATTCATCGGAGCAGAAAGGCAGGGCCAGGAGGTTGGTCCAGCCGCCGTTGGGCGCGGCGTGGCCGGAAAATATTTTCAGTTTCATCAGCCCGTCTTCGCTTTTGCCGATACGCCCTTCGAGGTAATTGTTTCGGGTGAAATACACCGTTTCGCCATCGGCGGAGAACGCCGCGGCCGCTTCGTTGAATTTTCCGTTCAGGCCCGAGGAAAATTTTTCGGCTGATTGATAGACAAACTGTCCCGGGTCGCCCTGGCTCCCACTGGAGTCGAAACGCACGGCATACAATTCGGAGAACGGATTGCCCGTCCACATACTCGTCCGGCGAAGGTAGGTACCCTGGTCGCGGTCGCTGGCAAAAACGAGTTGGTTGCCCCAAATGGCGGGGCCATAGTCGTCGGCGCTGCTATTGACGGGAATTTGGGCAATCGTGTAAATACCCGCGTTTTTGCGCATCAGTTCGGCTTCGAGGTCACAGGCGCGCAAGAGGTTGGCGGCGCGCGCGTCGTCGGGGCGTTCGTCCACAAATTTTTTGTACCAGGGCTTGGCCTCCGGGCATTTGCCATTGGCCTGCAGCATCATGCCGTAGTAGAGGTAGTGGATGCTTTTTACCTGTGGCAATACGACGACCTGCGCATACCAGTATTCGGCGTTGTCGGTGTCGTTGATCTTCCGGTAACATTCCGCCAGGTTGATTTTGGCCTCTGGATTGTCTTCGCGTTGCAGCAACAACTGGTACTCCTGAATGGCGGTCATAAAGTCGAGCTCGTCCATCGCCGTGCGGGCACGCTGCAGCGATTGCGCCGAGGCCGGGGCGCCCAGACAAGTGAGGAGCGATAGAAGGGGTAGAATGTTTTTTATGTTGATCATAGCGGATTAGAAAAACCTCGGTGATGCGGCTTTACTCACTTTAATATCAAACTCGTAACCGATCATAAACTCCAGGGAGCCATTGCTGGCGAGGCGTAATTTGCTCATTGTCAAGTCGTATGCCATGCCGAAGCGGAGCCCGTTGCGCAAATGCCAGGCGGCCCAAAGGTCGGCGGAGTCGTGCGATGTTTTTCGGCCCTCCAGGGCAGTCCGATAGGCGGCGCCCACGGTAAAGGTCTGAATGATAAACAGCGAAGCGTTGAGGTCGATGGCGGTTGGTGCGCCGATGGATACGTTTTGCCCGCCTTGCCGGTATTGACTGAACAATCCCGTGCTTTTCAGCAAAAAGGCCGGCCGGAAAACCAGGTTGTTGCCGCGAAGCGGAATAGCTGCGCCGGCCGCAAGGTAGTAGTGCCGGTACCGGCGGCCGGTTTCGTTGCCGGGTCGAAGTTTGCTTTCGAGCAGGCGCGGACAGCTAAGACCGACGTAAAACCGCTCGTGGCTCAAGTGGGCGCCCACCCCGAAATTGGGTTGCCAGAGATTGACGTTTTCCTGAAAAACCACGTCTCCGGCTTGTTCAAGAGTAAGGCTGGTCCATTCGCCCCGCCAGTTGGACACGCCGGCCTGGAGGCCTGCCGAGAGTTGGAGCGCATCGTTGAGCGGAAACCGGTAGGCATAGGCGAAATTGAGTTCGGTCAGGCCAGAAACCCCCGCTTTGTCGTTGACCAGGCTGAGGCCAAGTCCGACCCGCTTGTTGCGCAGGGGGCTGTGGGCGGTAAGCGCCTGGGTAACGGGCGCATCGTCGATGCCCAGCCATTGCCGGCGGTGCAGCAGATTGAGCGTGAGGTGCTCATTGTGGCCGGCCAGCGCCGGATTGAAGGCCAGGCTACTGAAGATAAATTGCGTATACGTAGGGTCCTGCTGTGCCCGCAGGCCAGTCGTGATGTGTAATAAAATCAGAATGCAAAGCGTGTTGCGCATGGCTAATCCGTGAGGGGGTGAAAACTCGGAAGGACGGTGATGAACGGATTACCGGTTGGTATAGCCAAACCCTTGCCAAAAATGCCGGGTACTGCAATCGGACCGGCAAAAATGCGCTGATTTCGCCAGGAAGGGGCTTTTTTTCAGGGGTTCGTGAAAATTTAAAGATCGCGCCGCGAGTTTTTTAACACGGCTCGTTACAAAAAACCATAAACTACAACTTCAAACCCGCCGCCGGAGCGCAAGCAATTCCTCGGTTTCTGCAATGGTGTAGCCGGTCCGGCCCTGGTTGGCCAGTTCGATCATGGCGATGGCCAGTTGTTCGGCTTCGATCGGTTGGTATCTGGCCCAGCGGCCTTTCAGCCAGCGGCCTAACAACCGCATAACAAAGAGGGCAAACTCCTCTTCTATCCGTTTGTCCTTTTGCCGTCCTTTGACCAGAAAGGGGCGCACGGCGATAAAACTCTCCAAATTGCATTTTGCTACCTCGCGTTCCACTTTTCCTTTCAGGGCGAGGAACATACAAAGCGAGCTGGGTCGGGCATTGAGTGCCGAAACGAAAATAAACTGCGGCGTCTCCGCGATTTTCGCCGCACGGGCGGTTTCTACCGGACTGGTGTACTCGATTTCATAACGTATCTGGTGGTCGGGGGCCTTCCGCCAGGTTGTGCCCATGGCCCAGAAAATATCGGCGCCTTGCACTTTGTAGTATTCCGAGATGATAAAATCATGCTTTTCCTGCACCAGTTTGGGGTGTTTCAACGGTAGTTTTTCACGCACCAGTAGTTGTACCAGTATGTATCGCGGGTCGCTAAGCAATAGTTGGGTCAGGTGACTGCCGACCAGCCCGGAAGCGCCTATGACGATTGCAGTTTTCATGACGGGAATTGAACCTTGGCGGCAGTTGCCGATGTTTGTGCAAAAATCATAAACGATTCGCAAAATCCGGGATGTTCCAATTATCTGAAATTTTCATT
>JADZFP010000344.1 GCA_020849825.1 Saprospiraceae bacterium | reverse complement strand
CCTTTCGCTGGTGTAACATATCTGTTGTAAAAGTAGCGGAAAATTTCCGACAAAATAAGGGAAATGTTTTCCGTTGAAAAGCCGGCTTGCTTTTCGCGGGGGACTACTTTTGACGGCATTACGCAATACCTGTTCTCACGATTTCACACCTGTTTATCCGCATGAAGAGTTTCCGGTTTGTTCTCGTATGGCTTGGGCCGTCAGCGCCTCCGGGCAAGGCTGGCAGCGCAGTTTGAACGATCGGTTCCTGCCTTACGCCATCGCCGTCACGCCCGACGGTGGTTCGGTGTTGCTGACGACTTTGCAAGACGGGGCGCCCGAACGGGAAATCGTACTGACCAAAACCGATGCCGACGGACGGGTTCAATGGGAGATTCTTCTGGGCGGCCCGGGCGACGATACGGGCAGGGACTTGCTCTTCGACCCCGCAGAAAACAGGCTTTGGGTACTCGGCAAAAAATCGACGCAGCCCAATAACAGCGATCTTTGGCTCGCAGCCGTCGGTCTGAACGGCGAAATACTCTTTCAAACGACTTATAGTTTCGGGTTGCTCGATGAGCCTTGCTGCCTGCGCCGGCTGCCCGGCGGCGAACTGCTGATCGCGCTCGAAACCGATTACCAACTGCTTTTACTGCGTTTGGATCAAAACGGACAACAACTCTGGACGCAATTGTTTCCCCAAACCCTGCAAGAAACGGTTGAGCAACTCGAAATAACACCCGACGGCAATTACCTCATTACCCTCCTGCGCAGCAACCCGCCCCTTGCCGCGCCTGTAGCCTGGGTGATGAAAACCGACGCTGTCGGCGCGCCTTTGTTCTCTGTTGAATACCAACATTTTACCAGCTATGGCACGACCGACGTAGCGCGCTGCAAACCGGCGCCCGACGGCGGCTACTGGCTCGCACACCGCGATTCCTTGTACCGGCTGGATGAAGAAGGGCTGTTAATCGACGCGTTCAAGATATCCGCCGCCGGCAATTTCTACCTGAGCGACCTGCTGCCCATCGCCGACGGGGTGGTTGCCCTGGGCACGGAATACACCTACAACCCGCCGTCAAGCCGCCTGTGGCTGGGGAAACTGACAGCCTCGGGGACCTTTGCCTGGGCGCACCATCTTCCTATCCCCAACTATGCCCATTCAACCTGGGCGATTACCCGCCATGCAGATGCCGGCTTCGCCATGAGCGGCAATTACATCCTCGATGGCACTTACCGCAGCTACCTGATTCGCACCGATTCTCTGGGACAGATTTTCTCCAACCAACTGGAAGGGGATGTCTTTTGGGATCAAAACGGCGATTGCCAAGCGGATGGCCAGGAGTTGCCGATGGCCGGCTGGATCGTCCGGATCGGGCATCCCAACGGGGAAGTTCATTACGCCAGCACCGATAGCCTGGGGCATTTTGCAGCGCCGGCCGGCGTTGGGGCGTATACCCTGCAAGTGCTTCCGCCCAACAGCCTTTGGGCGCCCGCCTGCGGCGCTGTGATGGAAGTAAATTTCGACACCACGTTTTCCTCGGCAAACATCGATTTACCGGTTCAAGCCCTGCAAGATTGTCCGCTGCCCAGGATAGATGCCGCCATGGCCAACTGGCAAGCCTGCATTGACAATCCGGTTGTTATTCATTTTGCCAACCAGGGTTCGGCTATTGCCAGCGATGCCGCTATTACTCTTCAACTGGATTCGCTGCTCACCCTGAGTGGCGCCGACCGGCCTTTTACACAAACCGGTCCGTTTACCTGGCGTTTCGAACTGGGCGATCTGGCGCCCCTGCAAAGCGGGGTGTTTACGGCCCAGGTTTTTCCCGCCTGCACGGGTCTGCTCAATGGCCAAACCAAATGCCTCGAAGTAACGATTGAACCCCTCGAACCCTGCGCCAATCCGTCGAACGGGCCGCTTATCGAAGTCGAAGGATTTTGCGAAGGCGACTCGGTGCGGTTTCGGGTGCAAAACCTGGGCGCACCCATGCCCGACGCCCTCGATTTCATCGTCATCGAAGACAATATCATGTTTCTGCAAGGGCAATTCCAGCTCGATGCCGGCGAACAAACCACTATTTCACTGCCGGCCAGCGGGGCCAGCTGGCGTTTCGAAGGGCATCAGGCCGGCGGTGTGCCCGGATGGCTCAGCGACCCTGTGATCGCCGCCGCGGTGGAAGGATGCACGGTCGACGGCAGTTTCAGCACCGGTTTTGTCAATCAATTCAGTTTGTTCGACGGCGGCAATTTTGAGGAAAAAGAATGCCGCGAAGTCGCTCCATTCGACGAATTACCGGCCAAAGTCGCCTACCCTTCCGGTTATGAAAGCGAACATTTTATCGCGGCCAATACCGATATCGAATACGCGCTGTATTTTTCCAACAACGGCGCCGATACCGTGCTGAATGCCCTGCTGCGCGATACCCTCGACGCCGCGTTGCTCTCGCCGGCGTCGGTAGAACCCGGACCGGGCAGCCATCCCTACCTGTTCAATCTGAACGATCAGGGCGTGTTGAGTTTCCGGTTCGACAGCATCCTGCTGGCGCCCGGCGCAACAGGCTGGGTCAAGTTTCGGGTGGCGCAACAACCCGATTTACCCTCGGGTACGGTCGTGTTCAACCGGGCCTGGGTGGGCTTCGATTTTGCCGCACCGATGCCCACCAACCAGGTATTTCACACGATCACGGGTTCTTTACTCGAAATAGAGGATTTGTTTCCTGCTGCCGGCGCCGAACCGACCATACGTCTTTGGCCCGTACCAACCAGCCAGGACCTTTGGATCGAGGTAAATACAGCAGCCGCGTATCGCTACGAATTATTCGATTTGAGCGGCAGGTCCGTTTTAAACGGCCCATTTAGCGGGCCATTGGTTACAATCCCGCTTGCGCCATACCCTGACGGAATTTATTTGCTCCGGATATGGAAAGAAGACCGAATGCTCAAGGTGTCTAAAATTGTATTACATCATTAACATAATCTATTTTTCATCTATAAAAAACTTCGACATGAAAAAAACGCTATTCTCACTGCTACTCCTGTTCGTCGTCCAAATGACAAGGGCACAAGACACGGTCAGTCTTCAGGTATGCACTTCATTCTGGGCAAACGGCGAACACATCGAAGGCGCGTTCATCAGTGGCGCCGTCAATTCGATGGGTCTTCCGCCCGTTGTGTTGTTTTATGAAGATACCACCTGCGTCGACTACACGGCCGTGGTGCCCGATGATTTCCCACCCAACTTTACCATCAATTTTGTTGCTGAAAAAGACGGCGACGACGACAACGGCGTGAACGTGCTGGACCTGATCGCTATAAGTTCGCATATATTGGGAATAGCGCCGCTCGCTACGCCTTATGCTATCATAGCCGCGGATGCCAACAAGTCGAACAGCGTCACCACTTTCGATCTTGTGGAAACCAGAAAACTCATTCTGGAGGTCTATTCCGAATTTCCCAACAATACATCCTGGCGCTTTTTTCCCGAAAACTGTACTTTCCCCAATCCTGCCAATCCTTTCAGCGGCGCCGGTTGCCCGGGACTGAGCCCCGACGAGTTATTAATCTATGACGACGATACGTTCGACATTATTGGCGTCAAAGTCGGCGACGTCACCGGCGACGCTTCGCCCGTTGGTCAGTACAACGGGCCGGTGTATGACGATTCCATCAGCCTGATCCTGCCGGATATTCAATTGCTGGCCGGTGTACCGACGACGATTGACATTCAACTCGGCGCTCATCCTGTTGGCTCAATAAGCGGTTTGCAGACGGCGTTTTTGTACGATACTGCCCAAGTAGAAGTGGTCGGCATCGGACAGACCCCCTGGTTTGACATGAGTGGTTTCGGGCTGTTTTCCCCTGGTCGTATCAATGCCGTCAGTACAGGCGCTTCATCGATTCCGCTGGGAGAACCTGTCATGAAAATCATTGTACAAGCCAACGAGAACGTCGCCCTGTCTGATGTTTTTTCGTTGAATCCTTCTATCAAAAAATCTATGGCAGCGGCAGGTCAGAGCAACGTAGAGACCTTCAAGCTCATCCAGACCTACGGTGTATCCTCCGGCACGTACACACCCACGGCCAAACACCGGGTTTCCGCTGCTTTTCCCAACCCTTTCAGCAATCAAACGGCTATTGACCTTGAATTAAGTCAGTCCGAAACCGTCCGCCTCGAAGTATTCGATCTCAACGGCCAACTGCGGCACTACCAGCAAAACCCGTTCCCGGCCGGACGCCACCAGCTAACCATCCCGGCCGAGGCCCTCGGCGCCAACCAAATGGCCATGTACAGAATACAGGCCGGCGATTTCGTGGCCACCGGAAAGGTGTTGAGAATGATGAATGATGAATGATAAATGAGGGCTTAGTTGTAATAAACCTTTATAAACTATTATCAACCATTCATCATTTATCATTTATCATTCATCATTTATCATTCTCCTCTTCCGGGTGCCAGAACAGCGCTTTGAAATTGACGACGCAGTCGTTGACCACTTCGACACCTTCCGATTCCAGCAGGGCCTGCATGCGGGCGGGCGGGTCGAAGTGGTGACGGCCGCTGAGTTCACCTTTGCGGTTGACGACCCGGTGCGCAGGCACGCCATCGCCGGGTCGGCAGTGATTCAGCGCCCAGCCGACCATGCGGGAAGCTCCCAGCGCCAGATAGTCGGCAATAGCACCGTAGGTGGTTACCCGGCCTCTGGGCACTTTTCGCACCACGGCATAGACGAGGTCGAAGTAAGTTGGTTCGGACATAAGAGCGTTTGATCGAAAAAGCGTTTACAAACGTAGGTTCTTGCCGGCTATTTTGTTGAAATAATTCCTTCTTTGGGCCCTGCTTTGTCCATTGTCGAGTCGTGTCGGGATATTTGCGGGGAATTTCTAGATGAAGGCGTATTTCCAACTGCAATTCAGGTTGTTCAACCGCGCGATACAGTCGATCGGCATGCCGCCGCTCCTGGGTTACGTCGCGCTGCTGGCTGTTTTTATCGGGTCTTCGCTGCTGTTGTTTTCCCGCACCGAGTTGGCGCCCTATCTCTATATTTTGCTGGCCCTGAGTTTGATAGGGCGGCTGGGCGAACAGCGGCGCAACGATTTTTTGCAGATGCATTTTCCAGCCCCGCAGTACCGCCTGATCCGGCTTGCCGAAAACGGCATCGTTGCGCTGCCGTTTGTTCTTTTTTTAGCGTATAAAGGGTTGTTTCTCTTTGCTTTGGCGCTGCCTGGCTTGTCGGCCCTGCTGGCAACCCTGAAAACAGGGATGCGTTGGCAACTTTCTTTCCCCACCCCGTTTTCGCGGCGCCCGTTCGAGTTTCCGACCGGATTCAGGGGCAATATTTTATGGATCGGCGCGGCTTATTTTCTCACGTTGATGGCCATTCGGTACGACAATTTCAATCTGGGCGCTTTTTCCCTGGCCGCCATATTTTTCACTTGCCTGAGCTTTTATACCCGGCCCGAAAGGGAGTATTACGTCTGGATTTTCCATCTCGGGCCCCGCAGATTTCTTTGGGAGAAGATGAAAACCGCCTGGCTTTTTTCGGCGCTGCTGAGTCTGCCCGTCTGGCTGGCGCTCGCGTTTGCTTTTCCCGAAAATATCTACATCCTCGCGGCATTGCTCGTACTGGGCTGGTTTTACCTTGTCGCAATCATCGTTGCCAAGTACTCCGCCTATCCAGGCGAAATGAACATTTCCCATGCTATTTTGCTGGTTCTGAGTATTTACCTGCCTCCTGTTTTATTTGTGTTGATCCCTGTTTATTACCAAAAATCCGTCAGAAACCTGCGCCAAACGCTGTATGATCCAAATTGAAAATTTGTCGAAACGCTACGGCGCCAAACAGGTGCTACACTCGATCAACCTGCATTTTGAAAAAGGAAGGGTATATGGCATCGTGGGGGAAAACGGCGCAGGTAAAACGACCCTTTTCCGCTGTATTGCCGGACTGGAGCCCTACACCGGAAGCATTCACACGGATCTGCCGGACCTGAAAAATCACCTGGGTTTGTTGTTTACCGATCCTTTCTTTTTCGCAAGAATGACCGGTCGGGAATACCTTTATTTGTTGTGCCACGCCCGCGGTGTGTCGCCCGGCGACCTTGCACAGCGCAACATTTTCGATCTCCCGCTCGACGAATATGCCGCGAATTACTCCACCGGAATGAAGAAAAAACTGGCGCTCACGGGTATTCTCCTCCAGGAAAACAGTTGTTACATCCTCGACGAGCCGTTCAACGGGGTCGACATTCAGAGCAACATGATCATTACCGAGATCATACATCAGTTGAAAGCCATGGGAAAAACGGTGCTGATCTCTTCGCATATTTTCTCCACCTTGCGCGACAATTGCGACGAAATATGCCTGCTCCGTCATGGCGAAGTGCTCCGGCTTGTGCCCCGAAACGACTTCGACGCGCTGGAACAGGAAATGAAGCAATTTGTGATCGGAGACCGGATAAAACGACTTGATTTGAAATAACTAACCCGAATTTATGCGATTTATCCTTTGCCTGAGTGCCCTGTTGTTGCTGTCCGGCGCTGCTTGGCGCCCTGCCGAGATGGAATTTGTTACCGACGACATCGATCATTTCTGGGAAGCCTACGATAAAATCAACTCAACTGCCGATACCGCGCTGCAACGCAATTACCTGCAAACCCTTTTTTTCGACAGGGGCACACCGGGCTTGCGCCTGATCATGCAGGCCCGACGGTACTCGCAGGAGGAATATCTGCACGCTATCAAAAACTATCCACGCTATTGGGCGTCTATCCGGGCCAATACCCTCAAAGCCAAAACTTTGGCGAAAGATATCGAGTCAGGGGTATCCCGATTGAAAACCCTGTACCCTACGCTGCGGCCGGCCAAAGTTTATTTTACCATCGGAGTATTCAGAACACCCGGAACGATTATGGATGGCTCGATCCTGATCGGAAGCGAAATGGCGCTGGGTGATGCCAACACCGACACGAGCGAACTGCCCGACAATCTGGATTACGTCAAACAATATTTGAAAACCAATCCCGCCAAGGAAGTGGTCTTCCTGAACGTGCACGAGTACGTACATACCCAACAACGGGCCGCAGGAGGTTATGATTTGTTGTCGCAATGCCTATTTGAGGGCGTGGCGGAATTTATAGCGACCAGAGCAATGGGACAGCCCTCGCCCACACCGGCGATAGAATTTGGCAACCAAAACGAATCCCGGGTCAAGTCCTATTTCATGGAAGAAATGTTCTCACCGTGGTATTACAACTGGATATGGAACGACAACGACAATCCTTTCCGGATGCGGGACCTGGGTTACTACATCGGATATGTCATTGCAGAGCGTCACTACGAACAAGCAGCCGACAAGCAACAAGCCATTTGCGATTTGATCGAACTCGACTATACCAACCCCGAAGCAGTAGAGCGCCTGGTGGATAAAACCGGTTACTTCGGCCGATCCATGAAATCGATGCACCGGAAGTATGAAAAAAACCGGCCGAGGGTAACAGGGATCGGGCAGTTCAAAAACGGCAGTAAAAAGATCGACCCGGGGCTTACGCAAATCACCATTCTTTTTTCTGAACCCATGAACCTGTGCTGCCGATCGACGGGCTTTGGTCCGCTTGGTGAAAACCACATTCCCAAAATGGTCTCGGTGCAATTTGCAGAGAACGGCAAAAGCGTTACCTATACGGTGCAACTGGAACCCGGTCGGCATTATCAAATGCAGATCGAATCGGGTTACCGCAACCAGCGCGACCTGCCGCTACAACCCTGTTTAATTGATTTTCAAACGGCCAAGCAGTAAATAGCATGAGCCTTCGCAAACTATACTACGCCCTCCCGCCCGGCCTCCGATACCTGGCCCGCAAAGTCTACTACCTTCCGGTTGATCTCTGGGAAGGCCTCACTGGCAAGCGCCATCCGTACGAACCGCCCAAAGGGGATATCTACATCGGCTCGGGCGACTTCATCCGCCAAGGCCGGCACCAGCTCGATCTGTTGCGGCGTTACGCCGGTTTACAACCATCCGATGCGGTGCTCGACGTGGGCAGCGGTATCGGCAGGACGGCCGTGGCCCTTACGGGTTTTCTCGATGCTTCGGGCCGGTATGAAGGTTTCGACGTGGTGCAAAAAGGCGTCGACTGGTGCAACCGGAAGATCAAAAAGGATTTCCCCAATTTCAACTTCCAGTACGTCGCGCTCAACAACGACCTGTACAACAACTCCGCCAACCGGGCCACCGGATTTCGCTTCCCCTACCCCGATGCACAATTTGACAAAGTGTTCCTGTTTTCTGTATTTACGCACATGCAGGTGGATGAAATCGCGCATTATCTCAAAGAAATTGCAAGGGTACTGCGACCCGGCGGACAATGCCTGACGACCTTTTTTCTTTACGAGGAATCCCGCCCCGACGGCGCCGTTTCCCGTACGGAATTCAATTTCCCGGTGCAAAAACAGGGCTACCGACTCATGGACGAACAGGTTAAATCGGCCAATATCGCCCTGGCGTTTTCCACCCTCTCATCCATAGTGGATGCCGCCCGGCTTACCCAAACCGACATCATCCGTGGGTACTGGTCCGATCCTGCATTGAAAACTTCGGATAATTCCTTTCAGGATATCGTCTTGCTCAGGCGACCGGTATGACAGCCCGTTACTCACTCGTTTACTCCCTGCTTTTTATTGGTCTTTCATGGGTCAATGTCTATCCTGAATGGCTGAAACTCCCTCCTGCCTCCATACACCAGTGGCGGCAGGCCGATGGCCAGGCCATCGTCTGGCATTACACCCAAAACCCCGGCTTCTCCAATGTCTCGATTTGCAATCTGTTCGCACACGGCGATGCCCACGCCATGGGCGAGTGGCCGGGACTGTATTGGCTGGCGGGCATGATCGACCGCCATGTCGATTCGCCGGATTATCCGTTGCGCTGGGTTGGGCTGTTGTTACTTTTCTGGGGCGGCTGGGCCCTGGGCTGGCTGTTTTTACAAAACATCCGACACCCGCTACCGGCCGCAAGCGGCGCCATACTGGTGCTCAGTGCGCCCATATTGAGTTATTACGGTCCTTCTTTTTTGCCCGACGCCACGGCTTTGTGTTCGGTTTTCGTCATGGCGGCCTGTTTGTTTCGCGCCGATCAATCACAGCAGCGCATCTGGCTTTGGTTATCGGGGGGCTGGGCGGCTTTGGCTATTTTGCTCAAAATCAGCAGCGCCATTCTTCCGCTGGCCTTGTTGCTGGCCTGGGTTGGGGGCCGGCTCAGGAACAGGTTTGCCCTCGGCTCTGTTTGGGCCGGCAATGCTGTCGCACAAGTGGCCGCGGCGCTGTTTGCCGTTGTGGTTTGGGGGCGCTGGTGGATACATTCGTACAATGCACGGCATCATGCCGGCTACTTCCTGAGCGGTACGCGCCCCGTCTGGCGTTACGATTCAACATTTATCGGCGAAACATTGGGGATGGTGCTCCGCGACGGGCTACCGGTATATGCCTCCGCCGGACTCTATGTGGCTGTGGGCGCCGCGCTGTACTGGAGTATAAAACACTGGCGTACAACGCCGTTTTGGTGGCGGCACACGCTCATCGCAGCAACGGCAGGAAGTGTCGGGTATTTTCTGCTGTGGTTCAGGATGTTTCGCGAGCACGATTACTACGCGATTTGCCTGTTGATTTTGCCAGCACTGGTTCTGTGGAACGGGTTCAGGGCAGGAGCCCGGTATTTGCATGAAAAAAAATGGTCGTTTGCACTGGGGCTGAGTTTGCTGCTGGGTGGCGGCCATTGCGGATGGGTCATGCACGAACGACTGGCGTTGGCCTACCACCCGCCGACGGTTCAAAGTCTGCCTCCCGCCGCTTTTTTAAGCCCCGGCGATCTGAGCGCCATGGGAATACCCGAAGAAGCCCGCTTTTTCTGCCCCGATGATCCTTCGCCCAACATCTCCTTGCTGGCTTTGCGGCACGAAGGCTGGTCGGGGTACAATTTCGGGCGGCAAATGCCCGCCGACACCCTGGCGCGATACCAAACGTTACTGGGGCTAACTCACCTTGCCGTCCGCGATACGGCGCGGCTCAATCCGGTGTACCGAAAGGGGTTTCCCGTACCGGTTTCCATTGGCCCCAAAGGCTGGTTTATTTACAAATTAGCGGAGAAATAGCGCCGTTTACCGCGCGGCCTGGCAACGCCGGGTAAGTTCCACATAAGTCTCCCAGCCCAGTTCTTCCGGCCTTTTTTGAAAAAACGGCTCCTCCATCAGATTCGACTCGGGGAAGAAGGGTTTCAGCGTATTGCGGAGCATTTTTCGGCGTTGGTTAAAAGCGGCTTTGACGATTTTGCGAAACAGGCTTTCGTCGCAATCGAGCGTGAAATTATCCTTGCGCGTGAGCCGGATCACCGCCGACAACACCTTCGGCGGCGGATTAAATGAGCCGCGCTCGACCGTAAACAGGTATTCCGTCCGGTAAAACGCCTGCATCAGTACACTGGTGATGCCATACACTTTGCTGCCCGGCGGCGATACCACGCGATCGGCCACTTCTTTCTGGAACATCCCGACCATTTCCGGAATCTGGGTCCGGTAATCGAGCATTTTGAAAAGGATCTGCGTGGAAATGTTGTAGGGGAAATTGCCCACCAGACAAAACGGTGCGTCGCCAAAGGTCGTCCGGGGGTCGTAGTCGAGAAAATCCTGGAAGATCAACCGGTCCGACAGGACGGGGAAGTTCTGTTGCAACACCGCCACCATATCGCGGTCGGCTTCCACGGCCCACAACTCGAAGTCCCTGCGTGCCAGCAACTGCCGCGTGAGCATGCCCGTACCCGGCCCAACCTCGAGCACCTTGCCTGTCTCCGAAGCCCTCAGCAGACTGTCAGCGATGCGCGCGGCAATGCTGTCGTGTTTTAAAAAATGTTGGCCGTATGATTTTTTTGCCTGCACGGAAGAGGGGGGTGAATGATGAATGATGAATCTTATAAACCCTATAAACCTATATAAACCTATATAAACCTATATAAACCTTTATCAACCCTTAACAATCCTCACTCATCTTCATAAACCACAAACTATAAAACAGATACCAGGCTACGCCCATGGCGGTTTCGATGGTATATTCTACCAAAAAAGAGACAAAAACCATCACCTGAAACGTGGTAAACAGATAGTTGCGCCGGTACCGGTCGTACAAAAGCGGGGCATAAAAAGCGATGAGGCTAAGGACAAGTCCGAACAGACCGGTTCCGGCCAGAATGTAGAGGAACTGGTTGTGCGGCAGTTTGGGTGATTCCAGGTATTTGGGGAAATATTCGGTCACCATACGCGCGGTTTCGCGGGGCAGATCGCCGGCGCCGACGCCGAAGACCGGGTGTTCTTTCCACATGAGCCAGCCGGTTTTGAGCGAAATCCAGCGTTCGGAGTCGGAATAGGATTCGCCTTCGTTGGACTGGTAATGCTCCCAGTCGTATTTCATGTACGAAATACGCTGTTTCAGGCTGGGAACTGTATTCACCGCGATGAGCGGTATGGCCAGCAATACCGCCATCAGGATAGCGCCTACGCCCCAGCGGCGCGTGCGCCAGATGAAGCGCGCGGCGCTGAACATCAGGGCGGCATACAGGGCCACCAGACCGCTTCGGACCGACAGGAAATGAATAAACAGAAAAAGGATACCCAGCAAAACGAGCAAAAGCGGGCGCTGCCAACCCATTCGCCCCTGCGAACCCTGCTGCCACATCCAGCCGCCGGCAATGATCGCCGTAGCCAGCATGAGGTTGAAGCGGATATGGTGCCTCGGTACAGGTATCGGCCGGCCTTCGCTCAGCCCGAACAGAATAGTTTCGGAATGAAGGATAAAATTGATCCCCACGCCGATGCAAAGAACCGCCATGGTACACACCAGCACGTAAAGCACCAGCCGGAATTGTCGGGCGCTCAGTGCAGGAAGGTTGACAAATACCCAGGGCAGGATCAGAAAAGGAAGCCGGATGCGCGTCCGATCGGCCCAATAGGACAAATCGCCCGACCACAAGCCGCTCAAGGCAGGAGCCAGCAACAACAGGGTAAAGAACAAATAAGCAGGTTGGCGCCACAACTGCAACACCGAGCGCCGGAGCCCCGTCAACAACTCCGCAACAATGCTCCGGCGTTCGTTTCCGGATGTTTCTCGATCCAGTACGGTCGCATTCCACAAGGCCATCGCCACCAGCCCCCACATCGACATAGACAGCAGGAACGGGGAAAAAGTCATACTTACCACCAGCAGCATGGCGAAAAAGGTCGTCCAGGCGGAGCGGGGATCTTCGCCGAACGGGGCAATTAACAGGGCTGGCAAATTTTTTTTCAAAGTAAAAACCGTTGACGAACCGGCATAAAATGCGGGGCAAAGATAGCTCGCCCCGAACCGGATTTTTTAGGGAATTATCTGCAAAGGACAGGCTGCCGGGGCTGCTCATCCGGTCATATCGGCTGCTCATCCAAAAAGACGAGCGTCTGTCGACCAAAAAAAGCCGGATTGGGGGAACTTCCCTACCTTTGTACTGTTCACTTAGCCAGTATGACCAACCAAGCAGTTCTCGTCTTTTTGCTGTTTTTTTCGCTCGCCGGACTGGTTTCCTGCGGGCAGGAAACCGCCCAGCCGCCCGAAAGCCCGATGATGAGCACCGAGCGACCGGGAGCGACCACCGTCTCCGAACCCATCCCTCTGCCGTCGACCGGACACGGCAATTTTGAAAACCTGGTGGCCGACTACGAAAACAACGACCGTTCGATCTGGCAACAACCCGATCTGGTTATTTCCTTTTTGGGCGATCTGGAAGGCAAAACGGTGGCCGATATCGGCGCAGGATCGGGCTATTTCACCTTCCGCCTCGTGCCCAAGGCAAGCAGGGTTATCGGGATCGACATCGACCCGCGTTGTATCGAGTTTATGGACAGTGGACAAGTGCGCCTCCCGGAAAAATACCGCGACCGCTTTGAAAGCCGACTGGCCAAACCCGAAGACCCCCTGCTCAAACCGGGCGAAGCCAATGCCGTCATTATCGTCAACACCTACGGTTATCTCGAAAAAAGGGTCGAATACCTCACAACCCTCAAAAAAGGCATGTCGCCCGGGGGGCAATTGCTGATCATCGATTTTAAGAAAAACAACCTGCCCGTCGGACCGGCAGAAGAATTCAAAGTCGCCCTGCCCGTTGTGGAAAAAGAGCTGACACAGGCAGGCTTCGAAGTGACAAAACTCGACACCAAAACGCTCGATTTTCAATATATCGTCCTTGCAAAAGCTGGTTCCAGACAGTGAAAGCGTGCAGGAGCGGCAATAGCTACTACTATCGCTTCCGCCCCTGCATTTGCCAGCACTGACACGACCACTGCCTCTCCAATATGCGCGGTTCCCTGAAATTGTTTACCTGGTTTGGAATTCCGGTGCACCTGCACTGGACCTTCGGTTTTATCCTGCTTTACGCCTGTTATCTCGGTGTTTTTGAGGGCGACGGGCTGCTGAGCATTGTCTGGTTCGTCGGCTTGTTTGCCAGCCTGTTTGGCTGCGTGCTCCTGCACGAATACGGTCACTCCCTCACGGCAAGGCAGTACGGCGTCAATACGCAGGATATTATTCTGACCCCGATCGGCGGCATCGCGCGTTTGGAGAAAATGCCGGAAAACCCGCGCCAGGAATTTATGGTCGCCATCGCCGGCCCGCTGGTCAACGTCGTCATCGTGTTGCTGCTCTGGGTGGTGGGCAAACTGTTTCTGGAGCCCGAACTCTGGGAACTGGCTACCTGGACGGTTGGTCAGTATTTTCAGCCCATGATCGACTTTTTCGGCGCCCTTTTTACCGGCGATCTGCATGCCCTCAGCGCACAGTTTTCCGGCGAGTCGCTCCCCCCTGCCGATACCGAAGAAATGACCGACATCGTCAACGGCTTCGGACTGTCGAACAACAGCCTGTTTTTTTACCTGCCGATCCTGATTGTGATCAACATCATGCTGGTCCTGTTCAATCTGGTGCCGGCTTTTCCGATGGACGGCGGCCGGATCTTCCGGGCCCTGCTGGCCATGCGCCTGGGTCGCCCGCGCGCGACACGGGTTGCCTCGATCGTCGGCCAGGCAATTGCCGGCATCTTCGTCTTGTATGGCTTGTACAGCGGCCAGATCACGCTGGCCCTGATCGGGTTCTTCGTATTTACCACCGCCCGCACGGAGAACACCATGGTGCAACTCGACGATCTGCTGCAACGCTACAAGGCCAAAGACCTGGTTCGTCCGCAGTTCACGCGCTTGCTGGTCACCGACTGGATGCAAACCCCCATCAATTTGCTGCGCGAAGGTCTGGAGCGCCACTTTTTGGTCTTTGACCTGCACGACCGGCTTGTCGGCGCCCTCGACGAAGCCGATATTATCACCGCTTTGAAAAAGCGCGACTTGTCGGCCGCGATTGCCGAATACGCGCACGAGCCGGTGGAAATTGTTCATCCGGAAGAGTCCCTGAAATACATTTACTACACTTTGCAGCAGCGCCGGCACGGCATCGTGGCCGTAGCCGATGAAAACGGGCTGATCGGGGTGATCGATCAGGAAGGACTGCTACACTTTTTGCGAATGGTATAGCAGCGCTCAAAGCATGTCTCTCAATACCACGGTTTTTTTAATTTTTTCCCCGTCGCGGCGCAGCGTGATGTTGACCTTTTTGCCGGGTTTGCCCAACAGTTTTCGCTGAATATCCGGCAAGGTTAAAAATACGGAAGGCGTTGTGCCTACCCGCAGGATTTGATCGCCGGGCCGAATATCCGCCTCCAAAGCAGGCGAGTTGGGCAGTACGTTTTGAACGATAAATACGTCGAGTTTGGGTCCCGAAGCGATAATACTCATCCCGCTGCGGTCGAACACGTATTCTGCCTGGTAGTTTTTGGTAGGCTTTAACCAAAGTTGTTGTTTCTGATAATCGATAATCAAGCTGAAACGGCTGAGCAGGCCATTGCCCAGCAGGCCGTTGCGCTTGTTCAAATATTCATAGTTGACGGTCGTGTCGATTTGCTGAAAAAAAGTGACGATGCTTTGTTGCGAAAACTGCCCCAGTTCCAACCGGAACACCCTGCCGGCAAAACCTTCCAGATAACCGCCCAGCCCCATTCCGATATTACTCGCCAAAGCATTGTCCGGCGGATGAAGCAGCGGATGCGTATCGGTAAACAACAGCAAAGACATGCCCGCGCCCGTATCGAGCAGCAGTTTGACCGCCGCCGCAGAATCGGGCAATACCTGTAGTGTTGTATTGACGTAGGGTTTGTTTCGGTAGATTTCGAGCGGGATCGCCAGGTAGTCATTGCCCGGCGGACGAAAATAGTCGCGGTCGTACAAGGTAATGATCCGGCGCTGGTAGTTGATTTTTATGACATAACGCGAAAACGCATTGGCCGAGAGGATGCCATGCACTTCGATGCCGGCGTATTCTTCAAATCTGAAATAATCCTCCTGCAACACGAGTATGTCTTCGCTCGGCGCCACGGCTTTTTCCGGTATGTCGAAACGGATACGACGGGCGAGATAGGCGACCAAGGGAGTGGTCAGGTCGGAGCCGGTGATCTGGAATTCCCGCTCGTAAGGCACCTTCATCAGGTCGCTGATCTCCCGTTTGGTCAACACTGTATGTTCGGCGCCGGTATCGAAAATGAATTTGAGCGGCAAAAAGCCGTTGAAATGCAGGGTGAGAATGATAAAATTGTTGCTGTATTCAAACGGGATATCTACCTGTCTGCGGCCGGGAGGCAGGTGGAAGCCGTTTTGCGCAGGCAGCAACCAGAACAGGCCCAACGCCAGTGCGCAGCAAATCAGGAGTCGTTTTTTCATTTTCAACAGCTTGCTTCGCCGGGCAATATAGCCAGATTCTTCATGCTTTGGTCGGGATATTGTGCATGGCCCGCTCGGCAATAGCGGTAATCGAAAGGGCTGGATTGACCCCCGGATTGGCCGAGATCATGGCGCCATCGCACACCAGCATGTTTTGATACCCAAAAACATGGTTGTCGCGGTCGATTACGCCGGTTTCGGGGCTATCGCCCATCACCGCGCCGCCCAGGATATGCGCCGTGCCGGGTATGCCCGCCAAAGGCGTCAGGCCGAATGCCATGGCTTTGCCCCCCACCAGTTTTTCAAAACGCCGGGCCAGTTCGATGGCTCTTGGAATAAAAGCGGTGGGTTTTTCTGCCCCCACGATCTGCGTACGCAAACCGCCCCAGAAGGAACGCCGGAAGGTGACGGTACTGTCGAGCGTTTGCATAAACAACATGACCGTCGAACTTTTTGCCCAGTCTCTCACCCTGAAATACCGCCAATAAGTAGCCGGATGCAGCAATACGTCCCCGGCCATTTTCAGCATACGAACAATCATGTTGCGGCCTTCGACAAAAGGCAGAAACGTGAGGCGCCAGGCGCCCGAGCCGGCCCCGTAACGGCACAATTCGAGGTGGCTGTGCTCGTCGGTCTGCACAATCGCACCGATGGCGATGCCCTTCGACCAGTCGGCCGACTGGTCGAGTTGCGTCACAGCGATCAGGCTTTCGTTGTTGGTGCGCACTTCGCGGCCGACCATGCCGGACAAACGCGGCAACGAACGGCGGCGGAGTTTCAGCAGCAATTTGACGGTACCAAGCACCCCGCCGGAGAAAATGACGCCGTTGGCGCGCAATACCTGGCGTTTTTTGAAAAAACGGGTGGCCGAACACAGTTCGATCTCGTATCCGTCGGCGCCGTCCGGAGCGCCGGCAGGGCGCACGTCGACGACTTCCTGTTCGGCCAGAATCTGCGCGCCGTGTTGTTGGGCCAGGTAGAGGTAGTTTTTGTCGAGGGTATTTTTGGCATTGTGCCGGCAGCCGGTCATGCAGGCGCCGCAAAAGTTACAGCCTGTACGCTCGGGGCCTTTCCCGCCGAAAAACGGGTCGTCGACCGTTTGGTCCGGTTCTCCGAAATAGACGGCTACTCTCGTGGCATCGAAGGCTTGCTCCTGGCCGATTTCTCGCGCCAGGTTTTGCAGGGCCTGTTCTCCGTCGAAAAGCCGGGGATTTTTGGTAGCGCCCAGCATTGCCACGGCTTTTTGGTAAAATGGCTGTAATTCCTGCTGCCAATCCGCCAGTTTCGCCCAGCTGCCCGATTGAAAAAAAGCGGGTTTGGGCATCGGCAAGGTATTGGCATACACCAGCGAGCCGCCGCCAACCCCGGTGCCCGAAATCACCCCGACATGACGGAAAATCGTGATTTTCATGATGCCGAACCAGCGAAACGCGGGCAACCAGAGCCATTTGGCGAATTGCCAGTTGGTACGGGCAAAATCTTCCGCCCGGTACCATTTGCCCTTTTCCACCACCAGCACCCTG
>JADZFP010000343.1 GCA_020849825.1 Saprospiraceae bacterium | reverse complement strand
GGACGACACCGGCATCGGTATTTCTTCCGATCAGTTGCCGCAGATTTTCGAACGTTTTTATCAGGCAGATCAGCAGATGCCCGACGCACCCGGCGGCAGCGGGATCGGGCTGGCCCTGACCAAAGAACTGGTGCAATTGCACGGTGGCCGCATCGAAGTGGAAAGCGAGGAAAGGAAGGGGGCGCGGTTCATTGTTTATTTGCCGCTGCAACGCGCCGCTGCGGAAAGCGATCAGCCGACAGCCGGGGAGCCGGAACCCTCCACAGCGGAAAACGCGCCAGTGGCAATGCCGGCAGCCCCAAGCCCCGAAGCCAGCGTGCTGGTGGTGGAGGACAATGCCGATTTGCAGGACTACATAGCCGGCTTGCTCGAACCCCGGTACCGCGTCTTTCGGGCTGCCGACGGTCAGGCGGGCCTCAGGCTGGCGCTACTCGAAACGCCCGACCTCGTACTCACCGACCTGATGATGCCCCAAACCGACGGGCTGGCGCTCACGGCCCAACTCAAAAACGACCCGCGCACCAGCCATATCCCCGTGGTGATGCTGACCGCCAAAGCCGATCGGGAAGACCGCATTCAGGGGCTCGAAACCGGCGCAGAGGCTTATCTGACCAAACCTTTCGACGCCGGCGAGTTGCGCGCTTTGGTGGAACGCCTGATCGATCAACGCCGCATTTTACAGGAAAAATACAGCCGGATGGTGCTGCCCGATGCGCCGCCGGCCACAAAGTTGCCCTCGCTTGAAGAGCAGTTTTTGCAGGATGTACTGCGCGTGATCGATGAGCAAATGGACGACGACCTTTTCGGCGTGGAGCAACTCGCGGCGGAGGTGAATATGAGCCGCAGCAACCTGTTTCGCAAACTGGACGCCCTGACCGGTAAAAGTCCCACCCAGATCATCCGCGAAAGGCGCCTCGCCCGCGCCCGACAATTGCTCGAACAAGGGCGGGGCAATACCTCGGAAGTAGCCATGATGGTGGGTTTCAATACCCCGGCTTATTTTATCAAATGTTTTGTGGATCAATACGGTGTGACGCCGGGCGAACTCCGCAAACGGTAGGCGCAGGGCCGTTTGATCGACGAAAACCGCGTATTTGTCCGGCGACTTCAAACAAAAATGAAACCTTTGGGTTTCCTTTGCGTCTCAATTCGCAATTTACCAAAACACTTTTATTGCCATTATGGGAATTATCATCATCAGTGTTCTTTTCACCGTTATCGGGATGATCCTGAGCGGCGTCTTGCGCAGCAAATTCAATAAATACAGCCAAATGCCGCTGCAAAACGGCATGAGCGGCGCCGACGTGGCGGCGGCCATGCTCCGGCATTATGGCATTCACGACGTACGGATCACACACGTGGACGGCCAGTTGACCGACCACTACAACCCTCAGGATAAAACCGTCAACCTCAGTCAGGACGTGTACCACGGCCGCTCGGTGGCCGCTGCCGCCGTGGCTGCCCACGAATGCGGTCACGCCGTACAGCACGCTACGCAGTACAGCATGTTGCAGTTCCGCTCGGCTATCGTGCCGCTGGTCAATATCGCCGCTTCCCTGCAGCAATATTTCTTAATGTTCGGTTTGGTGGGGCTTTACCTGACCAAACAGCCGATCATCATGGTTATCGTGCTGCTGGCCTTCGGCGTTACCTGCCTGTTCAGCCTGATTACCCTGCCGGTTGAATTCGACGCCAGCCGTCGCGCACTGGCCTGGCTCGACAACAGCGGCTTTGCCCGCGGGGCTGAATACGCCGGCGCCAAAGACGCCCTCACCTGGGCGGCCATGACCTACGTATCGGCTGCTCTGGCTGCCTTGCTGCAGTTCCTGTACCTGCTCATGATGTTTATGGGCCGCAGGGAGTAAGGGGACTGGGGTGACGTGAACTAGGAGGCCAGGGAAGGCTGTGGTCTCGAATGTTTGTGGTCGACACATTTACATTATGCCGCGATGCGGCAAATATCCACCCGCATCATTGCCCATTGCTACATACGTAAAGCCGCGATGCGGCACAGAAAGGAGATTGATCGCTTCGGGAATAAAATAACGCTATCCCACTGTGATGCCATTTATCCTTTCAGTGCTGCATCGCGGCTTTTGGTCGACACATTTACATTATGCCGCGATGCGGCAAATATCCACCCGCATCATTGCCCATTGCTGCATACGTAAAGCCGCGATGCGGCAAAGAAAGGAGATTGATCGCTTCGGGAATAAAATAACGCTATCCCACTGTGATGCCATTTATCCTTTCAGTGCCGCATCGCGGCTTTACGTATGTAGCAATCAATGATTGCGCAAGGTTCAAGCCGCATCGCGGCATAATGTATATGTCGACCTCCATAATATTGGAGACGGCGCGGCTTTGTGCGACATTTTTGATTACCCCGCCCATTGCTCCACTTTCTCCCGCAACAAAGCGAGGTCGATGGGTTTGCTGAGATAGTCGTTCATGCCTGCGTCGAGGCATTTTTGTTGTTCTTCGCCGGAGGCATTGGCGGTGAGGGCGACGACGGGCGTGTTCAGTCCCCGCCGGCGCAGGGCGGCGGTAGCGGAAAAGCCGTCCATCACCGGCATGCGAATATCCATGAGGATCAGGTCGAAGACTTCTTCTTCCGCTTTTTCGAGGGCTTCGGCGCCGTTTGGGGCCAGGGTGATGCGGGGGTGGTCCATGATTTTTTCCAACAATTCGGCGGCCAGCATCTGGTTGAAGGCATTGTCTTCGACGAGCAGGATTTTTTTGCCCGGAAGTTTGTCGGAGGGGGCAAGCGGTTGACCGGCGGGTGATTCGTGCTCAATCACTTTAACGGGCAGGGTAAATCGGAATTCGGCGCCTTGTCCGGGCGTACTTTCCACACGCAGCGCGCCGCCGAGCAGTTCGACCAGTTGTTTGCTGATGGCCAGTCCGAGGCCCGTGCCGCCGAATTTGAGGTGGGTATCCTCTTCGGCCTGCGTGAACGAGTCGAAGATGTGTTCGAGTTTGTCGGGCGGGATGCCGATGCCGGTGTCGCGCACGCCGATGTCGAGCACGAGCTGGTCGGGAGGCAAGTGTTTCTGCACGGAGCAGAAGAGCGTGATGGCGCCTTTTTCGGTGAATTTGAGGGCATTGCCGAGCAAATTGAGCAGGATTTGACCGAGTCGTCCCGCGTCGGTCACGACGGTTGCGGGCAGCTCGGGGGCGCAGTGCAGTTCGAGGCGCAGTTCGGGTTTGGCATTGTTGAAGCGCAGCAGCTCGAGTTGTTGTTCGAGCAGATTTCTGATGTTGCAGGGCGCGAAGAGCAGGTCGATTTTGCCGGCTTCGATTTTGGAGAGGTCAAGGATATCGTTGACGAGGAAGAGGAGGTTTTGGGAGGCTTGTTGAACGGCGTTGGCGTAGTTGCGTTGCCGGGGCTGGAGGGGTGTGTCGGCCAGCAGGCGGGCGACGTTGATGACGGTATTGAGCGGGGTTCGGATTTCGTGGCTCATATTGGAGAGGAACTGGCTTTTGAAGCGGCTGGCTTCTTCGAGGCGCTGGTTCTGGCGTTCGATTTCCTGGCGCTGGCGGGTGATTTCGCGGTTTTGCTGCAGGATTTCGCGGTTGGCCCGGTTTTTTTGCCAAAACAAACGCAGGAGGATAAAAAGCAAGAGGGTGAACGCCGCGAGTCCGATTTTGAGTCCCCAGGATACTTCGCGTTCGCGTTGGGCTTCTTTTTCGCGCAGGACGTATTCCTTGTTGAGCAGTTCGAGTTCCTGTTGTTTCTGAAGATTGACGGCGTTTTGTTCGCGCAGCCGGGAGGCGTTGAGTTCGAGGTCGAGCTGGATTTGGGTGTTTGATTTTTCGAGCAGCGCGGCCTGTTCGCGGGCGTTGGCGGCTTCGAGGCGTTGCTGGCGGAGTTCCACTTCCTGTTTGAGCAGGACGATTTCGCGGGCTTTGGCTTCGCTGCTGAGTTGGTTGATTTCGCGTTCTTTTTTTTCGGTTTCGTATTGGGTCTGCATTTCCGCCAGTTGCTGATGGCGGCTGAGGTTCATGGCCGAATCGCCGTACAGCCGGGCTTTTTCATTGCTGTTAAAAGCGAGCAGGTAAAGGCTGTCTTTTTCGGGAAGCGTCCGGGCTTCTTCTCCCAGGTGCAGGTAGATCAGCGCCAGTTGGTTGTAGCCTCGCTGGATGTGGCCGTTGCGGCGCGAGTCCAGGGCCGATCCCAGGCCCTGCCGGTAATAGGCCAGGGCGTTGTGCCATTGTTCTTCTTCAAACCAGAGGTCGCCCAGGTTGAATTGCAGCAGTTCCAGGTTTTCGCGTTCGCCAGTTCTTTCGTATTCGCGCGCCGCTTTTTCAAAATAACTGCGCGCCAAAGCCGTCTGTTTGTCGAGTCGGTAGCAGTAGCCGATATTGCTGTACACGGTGGCCATAGCGTAGCGCTCGTTGGGGTCGGTAAAAGTCTTTTCGGCCTGCAGATAGTATTCCAGGGCCTTGTCGCGATGGCCCTGTACGCCGTGCATGTGTCCCAGGTTGATCAAAACGCTGCGCACGCCTTTGTTGAAGGGAACCGATTCGTAGGTCGCTTTACTTTGAAGGTAATAGGATTCGGCGTCGGACCACTGCTCCATAGCGACGTACACTTTGGCGATACACGACTGAATGGCAGCAACGCCGCGCGTCATGTTGTATTCCTGATACAGGGGTTGGGCGGTGTAAAAACATCGCAGGGCTTCCGGGTATTCGTCGCGCTGATAATGAAAAAGCCCGAGGTGATACAAGCCGCGGGGGCGCGCGCGGGGCAGCAAGGTTTCGTAAGTGCCGTCGGGTCGTTTTCGCTCGGCGAGCGCCAATAGTTTTTGGGCGTATACGCCGCGGAGTTCGTTGTTGTAGGGGGATAAATAGTCGCAGATCTGGTCGTAAAACTCGGCTTTGGCCGAGTCGTTGGGCGCGCGGAGGGCCAAACGCTCCAGGGAGTCGATCACAGCCTGGTTTTGGGCAAAACATGCCCCGGCAGGCAGGATCAGAAAGAGAAACAGGACAGGGAGACTGCGCATAACCTTTGGTTTGGCGCAGCAAATTACTCAATCTACTTTAATAAAGAACTCCATCAGCTCCGGTTGATTGGCCAGAGAGGTGCCCGTCCGTTGTTCGGGCAGGTTCAGCCGCGTCGTGTCGGCGCTCGGGAAAAGAGGCGGAAACATAGATTCCGCCACCGGCTGTGCCGCTTCCGCTGTGCGATAAACGACCCGCTCGCGCCACACAATCCGTTCGCGCCATTCGATCCGGGGCAGATACAGCGTATCCACCCGCAGCAGCGTATCCACCCTGAATGCGGCGGCCACCGGGGCGGTATCCGGCCGGATGTTGGCAGGGCCCTTTTGCAGCAGCCAGGCCGTGACCAGTGCCGACAACAGCGCCGCGACCAGCACCATCGACAGGGCTGCCCACAGGGGCGCCGGCTTTTGCCGGAAACCGGCGGGCGCCCGGGCCGGCAGGCGCTCCAGCAGGCGTTGGCGCAGGGCAAGCGGCGGCTCCTGATCCTTGTCGAGGACCGGAGCCGCCAAAAGGATGACCCGTATTTGATCGTAATATTCGGAAGTCATTTCGCGCAATACAGCCGCGCGTTCGTCCGGATTGAGTTCGGCGAATGATTTTTGTACGGCCAGTTGTTCGATATAGTCGTTCATGGTCAGGCTTTGAAATATTCCAGTTGGCCCGCCACCTTTTGCAAGGCATGATGCAGGCGCGATTTGACGGTGCCCTCCGGGCAATCGAGTATGGCGGCGATTTCGGCGACGCTGAGCGCTTCCTGGTAGCGGAGCACGAAACACTGTTTGTGTATTTCGCCCAGGCCGTCGAGGGCTTCGCGGAGTTTGGTTTCGAACAGTTCGCGATCGAGTTGTTCGGGCAGGTAAACCGATTGCCAGTCGGTCGCCGGCGCGGGCCAGTCGAGATCGGCGGGCGATTTGCGGCGGTATTCGTTTTTACACAGGTTGGCCGCCAGGGTGTACAGCCAGGTGCGGAAAGAGCGCGAGGGATCGAACAAATGGGGTTTTTCGATCAGTTTGAGGAACAATTCCTGGGTAAAATCCTCCGCTTTGGCCGCGTCGCGCCACAACATCCGGTAAAAATACCGGTACATCCGCGCGCCATAGCGGTCGTACAAAGCAGCAAAAGCCTGCTCGTCGCGCCGGAGGAGGCGTTGCATCAGCGTTTCGTCGGAAGCGCTTTGGATCGTATGGCGGTTGCTTTTGAACAAAGTTTAACGGCGGGTTGAATCGATGCGTTGCAAGGTAAATTGAAGGACGGAATCGCGGCGATCGCTGTCTGCCCGTATGACATGATCGGGCATCAGGCCTCTTCCGTTGCCAGGCGCCGGACCGGTGATTCTGAATTGCCGCTTGGGAATCAGCACTTTCAATCCCGTATTGGGCAGTCGTTGGTACCGCCCGCCGGCGCTGAGCAAATCGGGGTTACCGCCTGTTTCCTCACCGATGATCAGGCACCGGGTATGTCGCCGCAAGCCGGAGGAAACGATCCCCGAATTCGAAAAACTGCCGCCGTTGACCAGCACGTACAAACGGCCCGTAAAAGGCTGCCCGACCGGTTTTTGCCAGCCCTCGGCCGGGCCCCGGGCTTTGCGCACCCGCCGCGGCCCGCTGGTCGTGTGTCGGCGCACCTTGCCGTAGCCTTCCACGATTTTGAAAGGATGGTCGATCAGGTGTTTGAGCAAAAAAGCGCCGTTGCCCAGGTCGCCGCCCTGGTTGTCGCGCAGATCGAGGATCAAATGTTCGATGCCAAGCGCCCGAATCGTCTGAAAATGCGCGGAAATGACGGGTTTGAACCGCTGACCGTACTGTTTTTTCAACACGGCCGAGTGAAAGTCGCTGATCCGCAGCACGGCCGTCCGCCCCGCCGTATCGATGCTCAGGCTGATGCCCTGCGTTTTTAACCCCGACTCTTTCGACGAACGACATGCATCGATCCGGGCCTGCGACAGCGCGGGCATGACAACGACCTGCGTTTCCGTCTGTCCGGGCAAGCGATATTCGAACTCGAAAGTTTCGGGGCAACCGAAGTGAAAGGCGTAGTAGTTTTTAAACCAGCGATTCAGAATCCAGGCCGGGTAAGTTTCGTTGTATCCGTCGCGTATCTGGCGTTCCATCATGTAGGTCCAGATACCGCCGGCCGCTTGTTTGTTGATCGACAAAATCCGGGCGCCGGGCGGAAGGGGGCTGTCGGGGCAGTAAACCTCGGCAACCCGCATTTCCCCTTCTTCAAACACAAGTTTTACCGGTAAAAACCGGCCGCTTTCGTTCAGGTACCGGTTGGTGGCGTCGCTGGGGAAAATATGGGTATGGCCGTCGCGCACGCGGGTGAACGACAAGGTGAGCAGGTTGAAAAATTCCCGCTCCGTCATGGGCGACCGGATCGAGGCGTCGAGGCTGTCGAAAAAAGCGTCGATCGCCGGCTCCGGGGTGTAGACGTGCAAATTGGGGTGTTTTCGCTGCAAGGCCTCGCGATACCAGCGCAGGTCGGCGCGCAATTCCGCTACCTGAAACTGCCGTTCGGGCTGCCGGGCAGCCGATTGCGCCACGAGCGGCAAGTTTGCCGAAAGGCACGGAATCAGGAACAGTACTATTGCCCGAAAAAAGAAAAAATAGCGCTTTGACATGGCTGCATGGTTCATGG
>JADZFP010000342.1 GCA_020849825.1 Saprospiraceae bacterium | reverse complement strand
GCGGCCTGGTACTGCTGGGCGGCGAGGTGGAGATCATCGAATTTACCATCTACAACCGCTGGGGCCAGAAGGTCTTCGAGGCCGAACCCGGCAAAACCGTGTGGGACGGCACCGTCGATGGCAAGGAAGCCCCGAGCGATGTGTACGTTTTCTATCTCCAGTACCGACTGCCCAATGGCGCAGCGCAGGAGCCGGTGAAAGGAGAGGTGACGTTGTTGAGATGATGATGAATTAAGGTGAATTGGTGAGGTGGTGAATTGGTTATAAAAGGGGTATTGCTGCTCTCATCTGCGTTATGCAGCACGGTATAAATCCGTAAAATGAGAGCAGCAATACCCCTTTTATAACCAATTCACCACCTCACCAATTAACCACTGCATACAATTTTCCCCGGGCTCCCGGCGTTTTGGCCGCTTTCCAAATATATTGATCAATGCTGCACTCCTTTCGCCTTTGGGCCATGTTGCCCGTCTTTTTCTCCCTGCTTGCGCCCGCCATTTCCCAAAAGAAAGAAACCCGCTCCGGCGAAACGCAAAAAATCGTTTCTGCCACGGTTTTGCTGAACGACAAAACACCGATCGACAACAAAGCGCTGCTGGCCGAACTCAAAAACGAATGGGGCATACGCACCGATTCGATCCAGGGCGGCGACAAAACGCTGGTTTTTTCCGTTCCCAACGGCATTACCGTTATGATCGCATGGCTGGGTTATCCGGCTGCGCCTGCGGAAATCAAAGCCGCTGCCGACATATCATTTCTGTGGCCGGGCGCCGCCGAAGAAGCGGGCCGCCACCAGAGCCAGGCTGTGGTGTCGGTCATCGGACCTGCCAGCCGCACGGTTGAACTGTATAAAATATTCACCCGCGTATCGGCGGCATTGCTCAACAATACGCGTTCATCGGGCATTTACCTGGGCAGCCAATACCTGCTGGTTCCCAAAGGCTATTTTCTGGAATCGGCGCGCAACATGAACGATCAGTTGTTGCCCCTGAGTTGCTGGATCTATTTCGGCCTTCGTCAGGAGGGCGCCACCAACAGCGGTTATACCTATGGAATGGGAGAATTCGGTTTGCCGGAATTTGAGGTAGTCAGCTCGGAGCATTCCGTTCAGGAAGTGTATTCACTGTTGACCGACGCGGCCGATTTTGCCATACGAACGCATACAAAATTTGCGAACGGACAATTTTTTGAGGCGCCCAACGGGTCGAAAATTCCCGTGGAGGTGTCCAAATCGGCGTTTTTGAAAAACGAGACGACGGTGAAGTTGAAGTTTTAAAAAAACATCTGGTTACAGGGGTAACATGGCTTGTTAGGTTAGGATTAATGTTAGACAACAGAATTCGACTGAAAAAACGTTTTCTGTTTATCTATTCACTATCCTTATAAAACGCTTGAAACCATGTTCAACCGCATTGGCCTCTTGATCTTATTGTGTTGTTTCCCTTTTTTACTGTCGGCCCAAAAAACAAGCAAATGGGGTAATATCCCCAAGGAGGACCTCGAAATGAGCGTTTACTCCGCAGATACAGCAGCGGGCGCAGTAGTGTTGTAGGATATTGGCAGCCTGGCATTTGAAGAAGCCAGCAGTGGATTCAACCTCATCTCCAGTCAGCACCGTCGCATCAAGGTTTTTGACCAAAGCGCCTTTAACGAAGGCAACCTGGTTATTCCTTACTATTCCGGAAAAAGGATTGAAAAATTCAAAGACCTCGACGTGCAGATTTATGCTCCGGACGGTACAAAAACCAAGGTGAAAACCGATAATATTTTTACCGAAAAACCATCCAAAAACTGGTCGGCCAAAAAAGTATTCGTCCCCAATCTGCAAAAAGGCAGCATTATCGAATATCGCTACAGAATTGAAACGGAAGACTGGCTCTCCATGCGGCCCTGGTATTTTCAGGATCCCGATTTGCCGACTCGATGGAGTGAGTTTACGTTTGAAGCGCCCGAGTTTTTTCAACACGTCTCTTTGAGAAAAGGCATCAGCCGTTATGATGTCGACGAATCCAATGTCCGTACAGCCTTCTTCTCCGGCTCCAAACAAACGTATTCGGTCAATATCCGTCGGGTAGGCGTTGCCGATCAACCTGCATTAAAACCGGAGCCTTTTGTCACTACGGTTGATGATTACCGCTCGGGTATTCAGTTTCAATTGAGCCGGATTACACCGCCCAACGGCGCTCCACAGCCTATTTTAACCAGTTGGGCCGAGCTGGCCGGCAAATTGCATGAAGAACCGCAATTGGGCCTTCAGTATGAACGAACGGGCAAATCAGATCGTTTGTGGACCGATTTCAAAACTACCGGCGCCGTCGGGCAGTCCCGTGAAATAGTTATCCAAAAAGCGTTGCAATTCGTCGGCAACAGTATCGTTTGGGACGAGACGTACGGCATTTATTGCCGTGAAAATATTGACGACGCCTATGCTAAACACTCGGGTAATATCGCCGAAGTAAACCTGGCTCTTGTCGCCCTGTTGCGCAGAGCCGACATCCAGGCGTACCCCTTGCTGGTGAGTACCCGTTCCAACGGTATTTGTTATAAAGAATACCCGATTGTCGACCAGTTCAACGCGCTGGTGGTTTTCGTTCCTGATCCTGCGGGAGGAGAAGGCGGACTCCTTCTCGATGCCAGCAGCCCTTTCCATGTAGCGGGCATGGCCCAGGAAGAAATTTTTAACGGCTATGGCTGGGTGCTTCAGGCGCAGTCGCCGCGCTGGATCAGGATTGCCCCTCCGGAGAGTGCCGAAGTATTCATGGCTGATCTTTATCTTGGGGAAGACGGCGCACTGAGCGGCCACTTCAAGTTGCAATTGACAGGGCATTTGGCCCGCCGCACCCGCGCCAATCTGGCCAAAATGCCCTCGGGCGCGTTTTTGAAAAACCGGTTTACAGACAAATATCCGGATGCGGTGCTCGATTCGATCCGGATAGAAAATCAGGACGATGCGGCCCAGGCATTAAAAATCGATTTTTTCGCTCGTTTCCCCAATGCCGCACAGGTTGCCAACGAATTCATGTACTGTGCGCCGATC
>JADZFP010000341.1 GCA_020849825.1 Saprospiraceae bacterium | reverse complement strand
TTTTTAAGCCAGTTTTCGGCGCCGTTCATGTCTTTTTTTTGCATAGCCAGGGCGCCGTGCGTCATATAGTACACCCCTTTGTAACCCATGAGCAGCAAACCCGGGAACAGGGTCAGTTTGAGGCGTTTTTCAGCCTCTTCGAGTTGCATCTTACTCAACAATTGGTTGGTAGAGAGGATGGTGCCCAACAAAAGATACCCGATCAGCAACACGATAGCGATCAGCAGGAAGGGAAATCCGTACCAAAAACCGTATGCCGCCCACAAAATTGCGCCGGCTGCAAAACCGCCGGCGATCAGCGCCAGACGGAGATAAACATTGATTGTAAACATGGAAGTGCTGTTTCAGAAATTGAGCCGCAAAGGTACGGAGCCCGGAGCATTCGCAACGACCCGGAGCAAATGCTTTTCCTTATTGTTTGACAAAACTCAGGGTCGCGGAAGACGAGCCCAGCGGCGCGATGTCGAGCGATTTGCCATTGCATTTCAGCACAAGCATACATTGCTGCCCGGCGCCGGCCGTTTTTTCAACAAAACACCAGCCATCTTCGGGTCGTCCGCCGGCAGTGCAACTTTGAAGCGCACAAGTCGGATCGATCACGACCGTGCTGATGCGCTGTTGCTGTCCGTTGTGGTAGTGGATCATGGTTTCGTCGGCAAAAACAATCCGGTAAGCCGGATCGGAAGTGCTTTGCCAGGAGCCCCGAAGCGTTTCCAACAAATCGTTGGGATCGGGTATCGCAATCATGGTCGTGTCGATGGTTGCGACGTTTTCTTCGGGTTTGGCGGGTTGTGGGGTATTGTTTTTACAACTGGAAAAGAGCAGCACGAGGACGAACAGGATCAAATGGGATAATTTCATTTGAAAAGATTTTTTAAGGCTCGCCAGAGATCATGTTGAATGCTCGAAATGCTCTTTGCGAACCTGTTTAGATTTTATGGTTCGTAATCGGCCGGGTAATACCGGATAATTATTGACAATTGACGCAGCGGGCAGCCACAATGCCGTATTGACCTTCCGGCGGAAGAACATATTCAATGCGCGGCCATCCTTTTTCATCCACTACATTGACCTTGTATTTAATACCGCCGCCTTCATTGTCGTAGCCCCATTCCGAGGCATTTTCTTTCAAACTGATGTGCCTTTTACTTGAAAGGCAGATCGGGAATTGCGCACTGCTGATCACCTCAACGGCTTTCCCCGGCCCCCTTTTAAGCATGATGGACGAAACGCCTTTGCTTCCGTTGATCATAACCTTGTAATACCCGTCTTCGAGGATAAACCAGCGTTTGTTGAGGTCGCTCGCGTCGGGGTAGACCAGTACTTCTTTGGAAAATTCGCCGTTGCAGAAATCGCCGTCCTGCAAAGAGCCGTTTTTCAACCCGGCCTGACTGAACTGAAAATAAAATCCTGCCGGAAGGGAGGCTTTGTCGGGTGAAACCGATTCTGGCGTTTTTTGTTCCGACGACTGGCAGCCGGCTAGCAGATAAAACAAAGCGAGGAACAGCGGGATGATGTTTTTCATAACTGATCTGAAAAAAAGCGGAGCACAACCCGTAAGTCATGCCCCGCAGGGACAGGTTTCCCCATTTAAATTTTCCAATCGAGCCGCAGGGTGAAGTTGCGTGGGCCTTCCAGCAAAGCGGGTCGAAGCGAGTATTCTTCGTTCAACAAGTTTCCGCACAAAACGCTTGCGCGAAGATGTTTGGTGATTTTGTATGATGTTCGCAGGTCAACCGTAGCGAAAGCGCCATGCGACTTGCGGAAACGTTTGACGGCGGCAAAGGGTTCGATAATTTCGACCTCAAAGATAGCGTCAATT
The DNA here is from genome assembly GCA_020849825.1 of Saprospiraceae bacterium. Classification (GTDB taxonomy): domain Bacteria; phylum Bacteroidota; class Bacteroidia; order Chitinophagales; family Saprospiraceae; genus M3007. The sequence goes on along the minus strand of JADZFP010000341.1, from coordinate 989 downwards.
GCCTCCATTTTACTGTTATAATTTACAGCGCCTCCGAAAGTGAATTTTTCCCAGGCGTACTCGGCGTCCAGTTTCCAGGTTTCTTTAAAACGGTATTTCAATACGTTGTAATCTACCGAGGAGCCTTCATCAATTCGGTTGGTAAATTCGCTGTATTTCGGGTCGGTCCAGGTATAACCGCCTAGTAGAGCCAGGGTGCCACCGCCCAGATTGCCTTGTCCGGTAAGTGAAAATTCGAATCCTTTGATCTCTGTATCGCCTACATTCTGCGATTCAAAACTGGCCTGGGGCACCAGGGCAGGCGGCGGGCCGGGATCGATGCTGAACGTCAGTTCGGCCAATACGAACTCCATCATGTCGAAATAGCGGGACTGGAAAGCGGTCAGGTCGACAAAACCCATCCATTCGCCAATCCGGAAGCCTTGTTTGACGCCCAGTTCGGCCGTCCAGCCGGTTTCGGAGACGAGGCGGGGGTTGGGCCGTACGACGTTGCCCGTGCTGAAATCGGTGTTGATGAATTTTTCGGCGATCGTCGGGTAACGGTAGCCCTGTCCCCAGGAGGCGCGGAAATAGGTTGCCCGCCCGGCCTGGTAATTGGCGCCCAGGCGAAACACCGGTTTGGATTCGCGGGTGACGCCATTGGGAATCGTATCCGTACGGGTTGCTGTAATCGGGATGATTTCTGGACTGTGTTGCACATTGCGCTCATAGCGCACCCCTGCCGAAAGGTTGAGGCGGCGGAAGGCTTTGTAGTCGAGTTGAAGGTAGCCTGCGTAGTTTTCGTTGGTAAAGTTGCCATTGCTGTACAGGTTGGCATCCACGGTGGTGTAAATACCCACTACGCCGGCGGTGGCCACCAGACCGATGTCGTCCATCTGGCGCTGGTACTGGTATTCGCCGTAGTACATGCGGCTGTCGTTGCTCTGGTTGCCGCTGTTATTGTTGTGTACGTAGAAATAACGGCCGAGGAATTTGTGCCGGTTGCCGCC
>JADZFP010000340.1 GCA_020849825.1 Saprospiraceae bacterium | reverse complement strand
TTCAAAGTTTTGCCATGCAAGTGCGGGTGATACCAGTAAGTGGCCGCATTGTCCAGCACGGTAAAAGAAGGCGACCAGGTTTCGTCAGCCATGATGGGCGTATGCGGGCTGCCATCGTTCATCGCGGCTACATGCAGGCCATGCCAGTGCGTCGTCGTGGTGTCGCCGAGTTGATTGTGGACGTTCAGCGTCACTTGCTGCCCTTTTTGCAGAATGAGCGTTGGCCCGAGGTGCGTACCGTTGTAGCCGATGGTTTGCGTGGCTGTCCCCGGAAAAAAGTTCATCGTCCCGTGCTGCAAGCTCAGGTCAATGACATCGCCCGTCAGCGTAGGGGGTCTTGTGATGGTCGTCTGAGCCGCCATCCGCGGTGCAAACGGCAGTAGGGCGACGAGCATTATTTTACTTAAAAAATTGAAATTCATTGTTTTGGAAAATAACGTGAATGAAAAAGATGGGTGAATCGTTCGGTCATTCGCGCTAATTCCGCAACGTCTTTTTTCGCAGGTAAATCGGAATTTTTTGAGGCTGCCAGATTCGGTACGCAATCAGGAAAGCTCTTTGAGACTGAAAGATTTCCAATGGAAACACCACGGCCACACAGCGCCAGGCAGCGCGGCAAATCCGGCGCGGCCATTCCCGGCAAGTGGCGCAAAAAGCCGTCCAGCGCCGTGCCCAGACCCGGTTTTGTGCGCGCATGGCCCGAATCAGGCGGCACACCGGGCACTCGAACCTGCTGTTGGCCAACCATAAATCATTCGCGCGGGCTTCCGCTCCGAGCATCCGAAGCATAGTCATTAGCCACCCCACGAGGCGACATCGAAAAGCATCTATTTTTTGCTCAATTGTCATATCCCGCTAAATCAAAATCGAAGGTGAATTCCGCTGTTGAACAACAACCCGGTCTGTCCTTTTTGCCCAAACAGGGTAGGGGAGGCGCTCAGGCTCCAATGACGCCCCAAGCGGTAATCCACCCCGGCGCCGAGCAACCATGAAAACGAGACATCGCCGCGTTCCTGACTGGTCAGCGTCGGCATGTGGTTGGCTGCGAAGCACAGATCCGCACACGCCTCCGAAAAATGCTCCACCTGCACGGCGATGCTGCCCGGCACATTCAGCGCACCGCCGCCTTCCACAAAACCCTGCCAGCGGCCGCGGCCGAACGTGCGTTGCACCGTCAGCGGAAGCACCCAGTCGGTGCGTTGGCGCGAAGTGCGCATGGTCAGCAAAAACGGCTCGTCGGTAGGCATTGTGGTCATGGTGTCCACCTGGGCGATGCGCACCGTCAGGTTGGATTCATTACCGCTCGAATGCAATGCGTACTGAAATTCATACACCTTCGGGCCGAGATCGTAGGGATTGAGGCAAACACCATCCATCAGGCGCAATTCGGCAGTGTGCGAAGAAACCTGTGTGGTGGTCCGCCGCCAAAGACCGGTATTCAACCGCCAGCGCGGATGCAGGGCAAAACGGGCAGACAGCCCTGCCTGCCAGCCGGTAGCCGGGCCTTCGCTTTGTTCGGCAAATGCCAGATGGTTCGTATGACCCGGCGCGCCGGTCACCGCCTGTTGCCAAAGCCACACCGGGCCGGCTACCGCGCCGATTTTCCAGCGGCGATCTCGCACAGGTTCGATCCGAGGCGCTTGGGTAAAAAATGTCAAATCGGATTTTTTTTCGTGCTCCAATGCGGAGAGTGTCGCAACAGGAAGAAGTGTAACAAGCGGCACAATCGTGCGAGCATTGGAGGTTTGGCCGGGCAGCGACCGGGAATTTTCGAGAGACGTTTTTACTGGTAAAATATCGGTGTTGGCCGTTTGCCCTTGTAGGGCTGCCCCGGCGACAGGATTCGCGCGATGCTTTGTCACTTCTAATTTAGGCAGGCCTGCCTGGGTAGCAACTGGCGCGACGGCACTCCCACCGGCCGTGTTTTTTGCCGTTGTCCACCGAATTGGCGTCACAACGGCTGGCTGCGCCTCTTGTGCGGGCACATCCCGGGCAATGGACTTTTCGCCATCAAAACGATAAGCCATTCCAGCGAAGAGTCCCGCCATGGCTGCCCCGGCCAGCCACCACCATAGCACCGGGCGTCGGCGACGCCGTTGCGGAAGCCGCGCCTCGATACCTGCCCAAAGCTGGTCGGGCGCTTCGGGGGCATAGTCGCGCAGTTCGGAACGAAGATGCTGTTCCAGGTCATCGCGCTCGAAAAGTGGCGGTTGTGTCATAACAATAGCAGTGTTTTGTCCATGAGCCGCCGCAAAAAAGCCTTGGCCCGGTTGAGTTGAGATTTGGAGGTACTGACCGTTATACCCAGTTCACGTGCGATTTCTTCGTGGCTGTGCTCCTCGATGACGTACAAGTTTAGCACGGCCCGAAATCCCGGCGGCAGTTCTTGAAGCAAGGCAACCAAGCGACCCGGCTCGTCTGATTCTGTATCGGTCAAAGCCTGGTCGGTGGCGTATAGCGCCTGTTCTAATGCCATCTCGTCCAATATCTCCGTATCGAGCCGTTGTTTTTGCAGATGTTGGATAGCAGTGCGTAGCACAATGCGCCGTACCCAACCTTCCAGACTGCCTTCCCCTCGGTATTGTCCGATGTCCCGAAACACTTGCACGAACGACTCTTGCAACAAATCTTCGGCTTCTTGCCGTGAGGTTGCAAATCGCAGGCACACCCCGAACATCCGGTTTTTGAAGTATCCCCATAGCGCATAATGCGCCTGGCGGTCGCCTGCATGACAGGCGTTCGCCAGTGCCAACCCGTCAGGGTAGTGCAGCATGTGGGTATGGTTCATACTCGTGTGTTCAAAATGTCAAGTGCGGAGCGGCGGGGAAAAAGGTTGCATAGAGCGTAAATTTATTTTTGGACTGGGCAACCTGAGGCCGAAGAACTACGCACGAGACCTCTGCGCCCCATTCGACGCGGCTTTCCGAGCCAGCCACTCCACTACAAACTGACGGCATTTCCGACATTCGTTTACATGATGCGTAAATAACCTTTCTTCGCCCCGACTCATTTCAAAGCATTCCAATCTTTGGATTTCGTACGCATCAATGCAGCGATCGCCCTCGTACAGAAATATGTCATCCAGCAACATGCGGCAAAGATAATCCTGTAAGCGGGCAAACTTTGGGGGAGGTTTGGAAATTCGGGATATTTTACTTATATTTAGTCTTATTTAACATAAGAATAATTATGGAAAAGAAACCGGAAGCGAGGGCGGCGACCTCCGTGTATTTTCTGTAATAAAAAATGGTCGTTTTTATTTACAACTACTGCGATTTAATTATTAGGTTTATTTAATCAATTACTGTAACTTTAACCCAATATTTGACCTTTAAATTTACAGATGTTCAAAATGCACGAAATTCTCTTCTCATTAAGACTGCCGCCGGAGGTATTGCAAGCCTTTTTGGAACAAGTGACCGAGGAAACCGGTATTGCGCCTATCGAGTCATTCGACAACCCAACTCCGTCGTTGGGCCAGGATTTTATTTTCAAAACAGACAACCCCTATGACATTTTTGAACTCGGCCAATTGGTGGAGCAAGCCAGGTGGATAGCAAATTCTTTCGATGCCAGCACGAGGAGTAAAATCAAGCGGAAACAATGAGTCAGTGCAGTAAAATATGGGGCTATCTCCGCGTGAGCACCGACAGGCAGGATGCTGCCACCCAACGGCGCGAAATTGAAATCTGGGCCGACGGCCAAAAAGTATATTGGATCGAAGACGTCGCTTCCGGCAAAAAAGCTATTGGCGACCGCGAACTCGGCAGCACTATTTCCGGCAAAGTGCTTCCGGGCGAAACGTTGGCTGTCACCGAGCTCTCTCGCCTGGGCCGCAATTTCTTCGAGGTGACCTCTTTTTTGCACTGGGCCATGCAGCAGAAAATCCGTGTCGTCGTCGTGCGCAATAACCGCGAATTTTCCGACAACCTCGAAAGCCAGGTTTTCGCATTCGCCTTTGGACTGGCCGCTCAACTCGAACGCGACCTGATCAGCGAGCGCACCCGCGCCGCCCTTGCCCGCAAACGCGCCGATGGCGTTACGTTGGGCCGACCACCCGGCGCCACCTCCATTGATACCAAACTCGACCCTGAAATCGAAAATATCCGCAAAATGACCCAGGCAGGCGTGAGTGTAGCCAGCCTCGCCCGAATGTTCAACGTGTCCCGCAAAGCCCGTACGGGTTATCTCATGCGAAAGAATTTAAAGCCGTCAACTGTTTCCCCCGTCTGATGAAAACTGCCGCTTTTCGTTAACCATACATTCCACCGGTCCAGCCAACCGGCAAGAAACAC
>JADZFP010000339.1 GCA_020849825.1 Saprospiraceae bacterium | reverse complement strand
CGAGCTCTATCAGGCGCAGGGCAAATTCGACACCGCCCTGGTCTATTTTGTAAAGCGTTCTCAACTGTGTGAAGAACTCTACCGAGACAACCCCAAAAGCGAAAGCCTGAAAAACGGGCTGGCCATCTCGTATGAAAAATTAGGCGAGCTCTATCAGGCGCAGGGCAAATTCGATACCGCCCTGGTCTATTTTGTAAAACGTTCTCAACTTGGTGAAGAACTTTACCGAGACAACCCCGAAAGCGCCGATTTGCTTTTTGGTCTGGGCGTTTCGTATTACAAGCTCGCCAATCTATACGAAGCCATGGGGCAAATCCGGGAAGCCCTCGGGTACCTGGAAAAAGCTTTGCCGGTGTTTAACCGATTGTACGACATCACCGGGCTGGATAAATACCGGGAGATCAGCCGTTTTTTGGAAAAAGAAATCCGTCGCCTGCAATCGCCTTCCGACCCGCTTGTCGAACAAATATCGGCCCTTGAACAAAAAATAGAAAACAGCCGGGATTACGCTGAAAAAGCCAGGCTGCAAGAATTACTGCTCGCCCTGGTGCAGCGCTTGCTCGACAAAGACCCCGACAATCCCAATCTCCGGGCGTACGCCGCGAATGCGCAGGGCGCTATGGCCAGGTACCGGTTGTTCACCCGCGAGTTTCCCGCTGCCGAGGCTGCCGCCCGAAAGGCCCTCGAACTGGCCCCCGAACAGGCAGAATGGGTACACACCAACCTTGCCCTCGCCCTTCTTTTTCAGGGCAAATACAAAGACGCCGAGGCTATTTACAAGCGCTACAAAGGCAAACCCTACGATGAAGAACGCGGCTGGACGCAGGTTTTTCTCGCCGATCTCGACGAACTGGAAAAAGCCGGCATCACACACCCCGATGTAAAACGTATTCGAAAACTGCTCGAAAAATAGACCTCACCCCAACACCGACGCCTTCCCGATACACAACCCGAAACCCACGGCGCCTACGATCATCGAGGAGATGAGCAGGGCCTGCCCCACGTGGCGCTGGTCGGTGAAAACGAGGATCAGGCCCAGGATAAAACTCAGGCCGGCGTGCGCCACCACCAGCATGGCGTCGGCGACGAGCATGCCCAGTCCGGCTTCACTGCCGCCGCTTGCGGCCATGGAGCTGGTGGGGGCGAGTGGGAGAGGGTGAGGAGTAAGGTATAGCAGACCTTACCTCGCCACGACAAGTTTGGCCGATTCCGGCCGGCATGCCGAGTCATTGGGCATAAAACTCACGATATACATACCCGTCGGCCAATCCGAACAATCAATGGTGTACTCACCCTCTTGCCCGGCGACCACCGACAATAAGCGTCGGCCCGCCAAATCGTACACACTGAGCCGCCCTCCAGAACAAGGTGAATAACGCACCGTAACCAGATTGCCCGATACCGGGTTGGGTTGCAGTATCAACCGGTCGACCGGCAACCAGGGTTGCCAGTCGGCTGTGGGCGCATCGATTCCCAGGGTGTCACAAGGGCTGTTCGGCGCGTCGTACAGTCTAAAATACGGGAAATTGGGCAGACAAAACCCGTTGTGTGTGGGTAGTTCAAGGTCGTGCTGGCGAAAATCGCAAGCCAACCCGGCAGAATCAGGCTGATGGACAACGTGCAGGTATTTTACCCCGTTTGGGGCGCTCATGTAGATTTTCCCGTCGGGCGCCAGGCGCTGCTGGTAAAACGTTGTCCATAATTGCCCATTACTCAGAAAATTGTCATATTCGCCGAGCAATACTTTGCTTCTCGCAATGTCTCCGGCCCACAGGTCATATTGAAACATCTTCACGGTAGCCGATACGTACAGATACCTGGAGTTGGGCGAAATGGCCACCCCCCCCAAAGCCCCCCGCGGGTCGTCGGGCGGAGGCAAACGCCGGGGGCAACTGAACTTGCCCGAACAACGGTCGAAATTGAAAATATCGATCCCGTCTGGCGAAGCGCTTACCCGGGCGAATTTGCTTCCGTCGGGTGAAAACACGATTTGCCCGCCCGAAAACTCCCGTACGCTGGTAGAAACCCCGATGCGTTGCTCGAATGGCCCTTGCAGCCCCTCGGGCGTGAGCAAAAAGGTGTAGATCAGGTCGGACGCTCCCCGGGGCAGCACGACCCACCAGTCGCGACCGTTGCCGTGCCGTACAGCCGTCACATTGTCGATCAGGTTCGTGTCTTGCAAAATCAGCCGGTTCTTTTCTACCACCGCTCCGAGGCCGTTGTTGGCGCTCATGTCGATGCGGGTAGAATAAAAATCGCGCAAATATTCCGTCCAGGGCGGCCCCGGCAGCCTATATAAGGCCAAATGAAACAGATAATATTTGTCGGGATGACCGGGCCAAGGCAAGGCCAGCATGCCTTGGTGAACTAATCCATAACCATGGTCGTCGCCTGTATTACAATCTATTTCATGAATCTCTCCCGGATTTATGTTATCGCCGTTATCCATTAATAAATGCTCTCGGGTAATTATCTTGCATCCGTTACAATAAAATTGCAATTTTCCTTCTTCACTGCAAATTTGGGCACTGCTTTCCAGATCCAGCGGGATCTGAAAAAAATTTAAAGACGGAGGAGTAGTGTGAAAATCCATTCGGGTACCACCAAAACCGGCAACCGAATCATTTGGGTTGTAGCCTAAAAGCCAAATATAGTCGGCTTTTGATTGGGCACTTACAGATGCCAGGTAGAGCAATATCAAACAAAACGTCGTGGCTATACTTTTCATCAGTGCATTTTAGGTCTTGAAAAACAGCAAGGGGTATGGCCATACGCGGCCATACCTCCTTTTTGTATAACTGTTATTTAATGATTGAAAATTGGCGTTGATGTCTTTCTCCCGTTGTAGAGAGAAATTGTAAGGAATATACGCCGGAAGGTAGTGTTTGAAGGTTAATTTGAATGGTTGTTTGAGCTATTCTGATATTATCTCGCCGGACCAGTGTTCCGGTCACGTCGTGTATCATGATCGCGCCTTCTGCCTGTATAGGTAAAATGACATTCAGCCATTCTCCTGTCGGGTTGGGCGATAAAGCTAGCACGTTCGGAAATAATGCCGAAGGTGCCGACCGTTCTTCCAAAGGTAAGCAGTCTTCATCTGTCTCTAATCCCCAGAACGGTGCAGCATCGTCGGCAGGCATAAAGGTCAGCACTTCACGGCAGGCCGAACCAATTTCGGCAGGACAGCTTTCCGCAATAACGATTAGTTCATCGCGCTCTCCTGAATCCAATACTTCTCCCCGGCCCTGCTTGGCGCCTTTACTAAGGATGGTTATCCATGCAAGCTCATAAGGTTTATCGCCTGGAAGGTTGAGGATTGCCGTTTCCAGATCGTCCAGCGCATCATTACGGGCATCCGTATAATCTTCGGCTAAACCGGCGAGCGCCGCGTTCAAAACGGCCAGATCAACGATTTTGCCGTGCAGGTTACCGGCCAATGTCAGGTTCAGGGTAGTCGTGTCCTGATTGATTCCTTCGTCGATTTCAAAAATATCGGAAGTTAGCGTTTGATAGTCGCTGTACAGGTCATCAAGATTATTGGACAAAGCGACGGATGCCACAAAGGCCTGTTCGTACTCGTACATAGCAGCTGCGAATAATTGGGGCGAAGAACCCGAGGTATTGGTATAAAAATACGCAACGTCAGGATCATCGTCGGCCAGAGCGGGGAAACGGGTCAATTTATACCAAAGTCGGCGCTGCATATCCCACTGGGTGGCATCGTTTGGAGAGGGATATTCCCCTCTTGCGACCAATATATCGAAAGGACTGATTTCCGTACCATCGCTACAGCCATTAGCAAGTCCTTCTTGTTGGATAAACAAACTACTTACACTCGGAGAAGCAGAGGGAGGTTTATGATTAGGAAATGACGATGAATAATAGAACTTAAATGGTGGATTAGAGTTATCGTTATATCGTGCACCAAAACCGCCATCGATATAATCACTGCTATTGGTCGACCAGGTATTCTCCCGCCGAATCTGATTCGATATGTTCGTATTGGGCGCACCATTGCCCGACTTCCGGCATTCCAGGCCGAAAACATGGGCGTTCATGGAATTACTTCCGAATACGGCCTCTGGGTTAAGGTCGCCGAAATGTACCCCCGGTAAGTATTGGACAAGTAGTTGTCGCAAATTGTGGGTGCATAACAGTTGACGACGTGTATGCCACATTTGATAAATGAATGCCGGTTTTTATCATTTCCGCTCACTCCATCGGGCTGCAACCGGGATATGACAGAATTTCCTTCTATTTTATTGTAAGTGCCAGGCATATCTGTAAATACGATGCCCAAAGCATTGTGTTCCGGCGATACCGTTCCAATGCGGTTGGCGTCTCCCAAAAATTCTACTAAATTCTGATTTATCTCATATTGATCGCCAAAACCATCAATATAAATGCCATGAGCATTGTAACACTCCGAAAAGTTTTCAATCTGATTATTAGAAATTTCAAGAATATTTAGCCCGCCGACATTTCCCTGCACTTGAATGAGCGGCCTTAATTGACAAGATGCGCTTGTCGAGCCCTCCGCAACTATGATATGGTTGTTGGCGATCCGGGAATTGGAAATATTGGCAGTATCAGCCGGACGTTGCACAAAAATGGCCGCCCGGCTTGTCCGTAACAGGTTGAAAGTATTGTCTTCAAATTGAATGTATGTATTACTTTGTGGCATTTCGTAACGAATGCCATATGCAATAAAATGCAAGTTAAAATCGGCATGTTGCACGATAGAAGGACCAACTGCGGAACGAATCCATATACCTTGTTGCGATCCGTCAAACAAACAACGATCTGTTCCGGCGGCTTGGGTAACCATAAGTGTCGAATTTTGAGCGTAAATCCCGGTTCCGTCAAAAGGATTCAGCGATATATCCATGTCAAGGAAATCCGAATTACTCACAGTCACGTTTGAATTCCCCGTAGCGAAAACTCCATAATACATGTTTTGAAATACGTTTTTGGGTCCGCCACTTGTACCAAATATGATTGTCGAAGAGTTGCGCAAATAAACACCAGAATGGCTATTGGTAACACCCGCCTTCACTGATGCAGATTGTTGAAACCGGTTGTTCCAACAGCTTGTAAAACCCACTGTAGCGCCTCCTCCAAGGCTGCCGAGATATAGGCTATATTGGTTGTTATCGAATACGTTGTGCCGCATGGCATTAATCCCCTGCGTATAGCCAGGAGGGAAGTAAATTGCTTTCACAGCATCTCTTACCCGACTATTTAACAATATGATTTTAGCATTATTGTTAAGTGTAATCCCTTGCCAAAGCACGTCTGTACAGGTAAAGAATTGACAACCGACAGCAGTGAGTGTGATTCCATTCACGCTTTCATCGGTTACGATTGAGGCGTTATTGCCACATCGAAATGTACACCCACTAAAATTAAAGGCCTTGTCAATCTTCAAAGTGCCTCCTGGCTGAATATCTATGACTTTACCCGTAGCGCTACTGCCCGAAGGATACCAAGTTGATATAGCAACTGTTGCATTGGAAGGCACAGTGTGATTGGCCGTAACCGTGCAGGGGTTAGGAATGCTTTGGGCGTTACTTTGCTTAAAAGGCAAAATAAGAAGAGTAAGACAGATAAGGCAAATGTTTAGCCTTTGAATGAGGTAATGAAGCACTGTTTTCCTTTGCATAACCGAGGAATTTAGATGAAAAAAAATAATAAAATACAATTACATTTAGTAAAAAGGTCTTATTACTCTAATACCGAGAGGTATTGAACATAGAGCATGTTGTAAGTTTGTTTCATATCCTATAACTTATGAAATCCACCTTATATCTGATGTTATTTCAAATCATGCAAATAACTGTCAGTCTTATTGAGTTGCTCAAACAAACTCAATAAGAAACAACAAGTACAATGCCCGGGGCTATTCAACACCAGGGTTGCACATTAAACCAGTACTATTCGGCAGTGGATTAGGCAGATTAAGCGCGTGACACAGTAAATTAGCGGCAGGATGGATTACACACTGTGTCTTCGACTTTAAGTTTTGATACTACAAAAATAGTTTCTTCTGTCAATTACGCAAGCGTTTTCAAATCATCGGTAAGCTTTTAACATTTCGTAGACAAAAATCTCTATTGACAACAAAGTTGCAATTGATTGATTTTAATCAACTTACCATTGAGATCTACCTTGTCCGGATATTACCTCTTCGTAACAGGAATTAATCCATAGCGGGTTCAAAACCTCACCCAAACACCGACGCCTTCCCGATACACAACCCGAAACCCACGGCGCCCACAATCATCGAGGAGATGAGCAGGGCCTGTCCCACGTGGCGCTGGTCGGTGAAAACGAGGATCAAGCCCAGGATAAAACTCAGGCCGGCGTGCGCCACCACCAGCATGGCGTCGGCGACAAGCATGCCCAGTCCGGCTTCACTGCCGCCGCTTGCAACCATGGTGCTGGTGAGGGCCATGTAGACGAGCATTATGCCGAAATTGATGAGCACCACCTTGCCGAGCGGCATACGTTTGGGCGGTTCAAACGGGGTTTGGGGCTGGTCGAGCGGTGTTTCCATATTGAGTTGAATTGTGCTCAAAGGTCTTGTAAAACGCTGGTCTGTGCAATGGTATCGGAAAAAACGCATGCCGGTGTTTCTCCGCGCCCGGAATTGCCCGATATTTCGGCGTTTATCTGAAATCGCCATGCCTGCACCGGATTTTTCCCAAATCGCCTTCGATCCAAGTCTGCGCCCTGCGCCCGCCCCTGCGCCCGACAATCGCGCCCTCCCCTTTGTAGCGGGTATTCCGCCCTTCCTCGGCGGCCCGTATTCGGCCATGTACGTCACCCAACCCTGGACGATCCGGCAGTACGCCGGGTTCAGTACGGCCGAAGAGAGCAACGCTTTTTACCGCCGCAACCTCGCCGCCGGACAAAAAGGCCTGTCGGTCGCGTTCGACCTGGCGACCCACCGCGGCTACGACTCCGATCACCCGCGCGTGGTGGGCGACGTGGGCAAGGCGGGTGTCGCCATCGATACGGTGGAGGATATGAAAATCCTGTTCGATCAAATCCCGCTCGACCAGATGTCGGTTTCCATGACCATGAACGGGGCCGTTATCCCGGTCATGGCGTTCTACATCGTCGCGGCCGAAGAACAGGGCGTGGCGCCCGAACTGCTCTCGGGCACCATCCAGAACGACATCCTCAAAGAATTCATGGTGCGCAACACCTACATCTATCCGCCGGGACCGAGCATGCGCATCATCGGGGATATTTTCGCGTTTTGCGCCCGCAACATGCCCCGGTTCAACTCGATCTCGATCTCGGGCTACCACATGCACGAAGCCGGCGCACCGGCCGAAATGGAACTGGCCTACACCCTGGCCGACGGCCTCGAATACCTCCGCACCGGCCTGGCTGCCGGCCTCGACATCGACGATTTTGCACCCCGGCTCTCCTTCTTTTGGGGTATCGGCATGAACCATTTCCGCGAAATCGCCAAAATGCGCGCCGGCCGCCTGCTCTGGTCCAAACTGCTCCGCCAGTTCAACGCCCAAAACGCCAAGTCGCTGGCCCTGCGTACCCATTGCAAGACCTCCGGCTGGTCGCTCACCGAACAGGACCCCTTCAACAACGTGGCCCGCACGGCCATCGAAGCCCTGGCGGCGGTGCTGGGCGGCACGCAGAGTTTGCACACCAATTCGTTCGACGAAGCCATTGCACTGCCCACCGATTTTTCCGCCAAAATCGCCCGCGACACCCAGTTGTTTATCCAGAAAAACAGCGACGTGTGCCGCGCCGCCGACCCCTGGGCGGGCTCGTATTTTGTCGAAAACCTGACCCTCGAACTGGTCGAAAAAGCCTGGGCGCTGATCCAGGAGGTCGAGTCGCACGGCGGCATGGCCAAGGCCATCGAGGCGGGTTTGCCCAAACTGCGCATCGAAGAAGCCGCCGCCCGCAAGCAGGCGCGTATCGATTCGGGGCAAGACAAGATCGTGGGCGTCAACATCTTCCGGGTCAGCGACGAAACACCCTTCGACATCCTCGAAGTAGACAACGCGGCGGTGCGCGAATCGCAGATCCGGCGTATTCAGGAGATCAAAGCCCGGCGCGACCCCGCCCGTGTGCAGGCGGCTCTGTCGGCTTTGGAAAAAACTGCAAAAGGCGAAAGCGAGGGCAATCTGCTGGCCCTGGCCATCGAGGCGGCCCGCGCCCGCGCCACCCTGGGTGAAATTTCCCTGGCCCTCGAACAGGCTTTCGGCCGCTTCGCCGCTACCACCCGCGCCGTCGCCGGCGTATATGCTGCTGCCATGACCGACAATTCCGATTTCGAACAAGCCCGCCACCTGGCCGACGAATTCGCCGAACGCGAAGGCCGCCGGCCCCGCATCATGGTCGCCAAACTCGGCCAGGACGGCCACGACCGCGGCGCCAAAGTGATCGCCACCGCTTTTGCCGACCTAGGCTTCGACGTCGATATCGGCCCGCTGTTCCAGACGCCGGCCGAGGCCGCCCGCCAGGCCGCCGAAAACGACGTGCACATCCTCGGCGTTTCCTCGCTTGCCGCCGGCCACAAAACCCTGGTGCCGCAAACCGTCGCCGAACTCAAAAAACTCGGCCGCGAAGACATTCTCGTGGTCGTGGGCGGCGTCATTCCGCAGCAGGACTACGAATTTCTCCACCAGTCCGGCGCGGCCGCCGTATTTGGCCCCGGCACCGTAGTGGCCAAAGCAGCGAAGGAGTTGCTGGGGATTTTAATGGGATGAGGATGCGAGGATTTGAGGATGCGAGGATTTGAAAAAAGGGTTATTTCTGCGCTCTGATGCGTTTACTGTCTTCTGACTTCATCGCATTTTGAGAGAAGAAATAACCCTTTTTTCAAATCCTCGCATCCTCAAATCCTCGCATCCTCACATTTTCACCAACTTCCCCCTTCCCACAAGCCGTTCTCCCTGCTCGATCGTATAAAAATACACCCCTTGCGGCAAAGCTTCCGGCAGGGTTACCGTCTGTTTTTGTTGCAGTCCGCCGGGCAGGGTTTGGCGGTCCATGAGCTGGTGGCCGGAGAGGTCGAACAGGGAAAATTGCGCTTCGTCGGCGTTGTATTCGACGGTCAGGATGCGGGTGTCGGATACTGGGTTGGGGTATACGGAGAAGTAGGGTGCCCAGGGGCCCGAATCAACCGACAAGGCTGGGCCGATGCTCATGATGTTGCCGTCGATCCATTCGATGCGGTCGGAAAGCCAGGTGTCAAGGTAGTTGACCTCTTCCTGCCAGCTTTGACCGATAAAGGCGTTGGGCCATACGTAGGTGCCCAGCACCGGCCAGCGCTGAAAATTGCGGGCGGCGGGTTCGGCGAGGAGTTGGGTGAGCGAGTCGATGCAGGTATTGACTTTGGCGTCGGACCAGGGGCCGTCGCGCAGGGTTTGCCAGCGGTTTTTGATCTGTGCTTGAAACGCGCCGTCGCGCAGGAGTTTTTCCCACCAGAAATGGATTTGCCAGGCATCCTCGGGGCAATTGTCGTTGAAATCTTTGACCCAGCCTTCATAGGGTTGCGCATCGCAGAAGTCGCCGATGCCGAAGGCGATGTTGAAATCCCAGACGGGGCCCATTTTGAGCAAGGGGTCGTTGTCGTCGCGGTCTTTGTAAAAATAGGCGCTGAGGCGATAGGCGTCGATGTTTTTCGTCACCTCGTTGACCAGCAGGTAATTCACCCAGGAATCGGTGTCGATCCAGCTGGCGTAGGTAGGTGTACTGTTTGGCGTCCATTGCGCCAGGGCGTGTTCAAAATCGGTGACGTAGTCTTCGATGTAGGCGCGTTGTGCCGGCTGGATGTCGTCGTCTTTGGGGTACACGATCTGGAACCAGGTGCTTTGCCAAGCGCCCACATAGGGCGGAAACGGCGAAATCCAGTCACCGCCGACGCCGGTATTCAGTTTGTCCATGGCCAGAATATAGCCGCCCGTGAGGCTGTCGCCGGCCAGATCGTCGTCTTTCAATCCGGCAATATCGACCCGGTCGCCGTCGCGTTTGACGGTTTCCAGCAGCACGTACACACCGATGTAATCGCCGTTGAGCATGACCTCGACGAATCGGGTGCGCGGCGCCCAGTCCATGGCGTTGGCAGCAAACCAGTAGGCCATCACGTCGCGCATAAGGGATTTGTCGTTGAGCGGCGAGATGAGCGCCCAGTCGCTTTCATTGGGCATGCTCAACAGCGGAACGGAAAAATCGTCGCCTTCCAGGTCACGGGTTTCGATGGAGTAATTTTTCTTTTCATACATGAGCGAAGAAGAACCCCTGATTTCGATGCCGATCAGGCCATTGTAATCGTTCGGTGGGTCGGTCAAATGGTTGATCTGGCCCGGGCCATTGTAGATGATGCTCATGCCGGCCGTGATCTTTTGATCTTCCGGAACGGGCTGGCCGCCGGTATTCAACACGACGATGGGCAGATTGGATTGGGTGAAGTTGACCACCTGGGCGCTGAGGAACAGGGGGAGAAAAGCAAACAAAGTGGGTAGCAGTCGGTACATAGCGGATAAAATTAGACGGGTAAAGTTGGGCATTCTTCCGAAACCGAAAGCGCGATTCTGTGGCGGAATCTGCCCGTTCGCGGCAAAAGCCCGCATCCGTTGGTCGGCAGGCGGCGCGCGTCTGTCGTTGCTGCGCTGCCGCTATTCTACAATTTTCAACAGGGGGCTTGACAAACTGAATATACACGATGTATATTTGCTATCAAAATAATATCACAAACCAATCAATCATATTCACATGGAAAAGATCGTCAAACCCACATCCGGCTGGTTAATGCTGGTCGTTTTATTGGTGCTGCTGCTGGGCGGCGCCGGGCTGGTAGCTGTCAAGATGTTTGTCGCCGGCGCTGCAGTTATCATCATCGGATTGGTCTTCATTGCGCCCGGATTTACGGCAGTAGAGCCCAACACCACTCGGGTGATGACCTTGTTCGGTGAGTACGTCGGCACCGTCAAGGAGAGCGGGTTCTTTTTTGTCAATCCGTTTTTCACCAAGAAAAAAATCTCCCTGCGCGCCGTCACGCTCGACGTGCCGATGATCAAGGTCAACGACAAGCAAGGTAACCCGATCATGATCGGCGCCGTCGTGGCTTACCGGGTGAACGATACGTTTAAAGCCGCTTTTGCCGTGGAAACCTACCCGGAATACGTCAAATTCCAGAGCGAGGCTGCCGTGCGCAAACTCGCAGGCATGTACAGCTACGACAACCTGGAAGACGAAGAAGCGCACGTAACGCTGCGGTCGAGCTCCGACGAGATCAACCACCAACTCGCACACGAGATCAGCGAGCGCCTGGGTATCGCCGGTATCGAAGTGATCGAGGCGCGCATCAACAACCTGGCTTACGCCACCGAGATCGCCGGCGCTATGCTGCAACGCCAGCAGGCCACGGCCATCGTGGCCGCCCGCAGTAAAATCGTGGAAGGCGCCGTGGGCATGGTCGAAATGGCGCTCGATCAGCTCTCCCGCAAAAACATCATCGAACTCGACGAGGAGAAAAAAGCGGCCATGGTGAGCAACCTGCTGGTGGTGCTCTGCGGCGACAAGAACGTCGCGCCCGTCGTGAATGCCGGCACTTTGCATCAGTAACCCGACATCCCTTCTTTGCACGCTTTGCGTCTTTGCGTGAGGAAAAAAGTGTCACGCCAAGTCGCAAAGGGCGCAAAAGGTGGAAGACTTACAAGTGAACTCCTCTGCGCCTCCGCGTCTCTGCGTGCAATTTTTTATTTCACGCAGAGGCGCAGAGACACAGAGAAAACCAGACATCCCTTCTTTGCGCGCTTTGCGTCTTTGCGTGAGAAAAAAGTGCCACGCCAAGTCGCAAAGGGAAGAAGACTTACAAGAGAACTCCTCTGCGCCTCCGCGCCGCTGCGTGAAATAAAAGTTGCACGCAGCGGCGCAGAGACACAGCGATAACCCGACATCCACTGCTTTCGAAGCCCCCATAGCATTCGTTTAATCAACAACCAATACGATATGGCAGCGAAAAAGAACTTCGTGCTCCGCATCGATGAAAAGACCTACGCCGCACTGGAGAAATGGGCGGCCGACGAGTTTCGCAGCGTCAACGGACAAATCGAATGGCTTTTGCACCGCGCCCTGCGGGATGCCGGGCGTTTGCCCAAAAACCAGCCCGACGAGCCGGAAACGCCCTCCGAACCGCAATAAATTGCCGGTTTGTGATGCCCGCTTCCGGCTGCCCCTGCAAAGCCGTACCTTGCCGGCCATGCCGGAATCCTCCTTTCCTCCTTTCGAAATCCTTCTGGACGACGAGCACTTCGTCGCGATCAACAAACCGCCGGGCATCCTCGTCCACCTGACCCGGCTCAGCGAAGACACCGTATCCGTAGCCCAGCAACTGGCCGCCCAACTGGGTCAGCGGATATTCCCCATCCACCGCCTCGACAGGGGCACCTCCGGCGTCCTGATCGTGGGCAAAACAGCTGCTGCCGCTGGCGCCATGGCTGCCCATTTTCGCGAAAAATCCGTAGAGAAAAAATACCTCGCCATCGTGCGCGGCTACCTGCCCGAATCGGCCACCGTCGATTACGCCCTCGACGATGCCGAAACCGGCAAGGAAAAACAACCCGCCGTGTCGCATTACCGACGACTGGGTCAGGTGGAACTGCCGTTTTCCGTCGATCCCAAATTCCCCACCACCCGCTACGCCCTTGCCGAGGCCGAACCCGAGACGGGAAGGCGCCATCAGCTGCGCAAACATTTCGCCCATATTTTTCACCCGATCATCGGCGACCGCCGCCACGGCGACGTGAAGCACAACAACTACCTGCGCGACGCTTTCGGATTGCAAAGACTGCTCCTGCATGCCTATCGTCTCCGTTTCGAACACCCGTTCAGCGGACAGGATATTTGTGTAGAGGCAACGGTGGATCAGGCATTTATGGAAGCGTCGCGGTACTTGCAACTGGACGGGTTTCTGCCGGAATCGGGGCTACCGAGGTTGCGTCCCTGACGGGACGGCGGGTTTGCTACCGATGTTGCGCCCCTGACGGGGCGGCGTGGGGTACGCCCCGTCAGGGGCGCAACATCGGTAGATAACGAGAATAGGGAGCGGGTCTCGTCCCGTCAGGGACGCAACATCGGTAGCCCAAGGTTTTTTATCTTTGAGCATCAAAAAAAATTCCGGAAATATGAAAACACCGCTGTTCTCCTCGCTTCGCCGCGCATTGGCAATCGCGAAGCAAACCCAGGCCCACCCTCATCTTTCCCCCGACGACCTGCTGGCCGAATGGCAAACCCGGCAACTCAGCCGGCGGCAATTTCTGCGTTCCACGGGCCGCGCGGGACTGGTCTTCGGCGTCGGGGCGCTGGCCGGGCATGATCTGTTGATGCCCCTGCTCACCGGCCCCTCCAAACCCAATATTGCTATCGTGGGCGCCGGTTTGGGCGGCCTCAGCGCCGGTTATTACCTGCGCCGCCGGGGTGTGCAGGCTACTTTGTTCGAAGCCGACAAACGCGTGGGCGGCCGTATGAAAAGCGGGCGCATCTTCGCCGGCGGCCAATTGAACACCGAAATCGGCGCGGAATTTATCGATACCGTACACGAAGACATGTTCCGCCTGATTGACATCCTCAACCTGCGGGGCTCGATCATGGACGTCGATCAGGACACCTTCGGCATCCGCGACGCGTTTTTTATCGACAAGCGGCATTACACCGTTCAGGAAGTCATTGCCGAATTTGCCTCGGCTTACCCCAAAATAGAAGCCGATCGCAAGCGACTCAACGGACGGCATTTCGCCCGTTACGATCAAATGTCGATGGCGGATTATATCGACAGCCTGCCGCTCAGTTCGTGGGTGAAAAAAATGCTCGATGCGGCTTTTATCGGTGAAAACGGCCTGGAAACAGCCGAACAAAGCGCCGCCATCCTGATCGACATTCTTGAAATCAAAGACAACACGGACTTCCTCGTGTTCGGTGAAAGCGACGAGCGCTACAAAATCATCGGCGGCAACGAGCAAATTCCGCAGGGGCTTGCCAAAATCCTGCGCGAACAAATCCGCTACGAACACCGGCTGTTGAAGATCCGTGAAAATGCCAACCGCTCGATCACGCTGTTTTTCAGTGAAAACGGCGCCACGCGGGAAGCGACTTTCGATGCCGTTATCATGGCGCTACCCTTCACCGTCCTGCGCGACGTGGAGATCGAAATGGAACTCCCCGCCATCAAACAGCGCACCATCCGCGAACTGGGTTACGGCACCAATACCAAATTTATCCTCGAAACCAAGAGCCGCCCCTGGCGCGACAACGGTTACCGGGGCTTCCTGTTCAACGAACGCGTCTCCAACGGCTGGGACAGCGCGCAAATGCAGCTCGACAACAAGGGCATGGGCACTTTCACCGTCTATTACGGCGGCAAACGCGGCTTCGATGCGATACGCGGCACCGAAAGTGCACAACTCGAGTATGCACTCCCCGAACTGGAAGCCGCTTTTCCGGGCTTCCGCGCCAGCCTGACCGGCAAACACGAACTCGCGCCCTGGCCCTCCAATCCTTTCGCCAAAGCCAGCTATTCCTGCTACAAACCCGGACAAATGACGGCTTTCGACGGCGTGCCTTCTGCGCCCGTACGCAACCTGTTTTTTGCCGGCGAACACACGAGCGCCGATTTCTGGGGCTTCATGAACGGCGCGGCCGAATCGGGCCGCAAGGCAGCCGACAAGGTGTTGAAAAAGATGAAAGTGTAAGAGTATGAGTTAAATGTTTGCTTCGCAAGCGACTGATTCTCCGATGGTCATGCCGGAATAGCCGCTTGTGAAGCAACATTATTTTAAAAAATAATCGCCGCCCTGCACCCCAAACCGCTGCCTGCAGCGTTAGAAAGCCCACTGTTGAAACGAAGCCAACTTTTTTAGTCCATGTCCAATCCCGCCGAAGTAGAAGCGCTGAGTCGCAAGATCAAAAACGAAAGCGCTTTCCTCGAAAAATTGTATCAGGTCACCGGTCAGGTGATCGTCGGTCAGCAACACATGATCGATCGCCTGCTGATCGGCCTTTTGACAAAAGGGCACATCCTGCTCGAAGGTATGCCCGGTCTGGCCAAAACACTGGCCATCAAGACCCTGTCGCAAGCCGTCGACGCCAAATTCAGCCGCATCCAGTTTACCCCCGACCTGTTGCCCGCCGACGTGCTGGGCACCCAGATTTACAATCCGGGCAAGGGGGAGTTTACCATCCGGAAAGGCCCTATTTTCGCCAATTTCGTGCTCGCCGACGAGATCAACCGCGCGCCCGCCAAGGTGCAAAGCGCCCTGCTCGAAGCCATGCAGGAGCGTCAGGTAACCATCGGCAACGAGACCTTCCGCCTCGAAGAGCCTTTCCTGGTATTGGCTACGCAAAACCCCATCGAACAGGAAGGCACCTATCCGCTGCCGGAGGCGCAGGTCGACCGTTTTTTGCTCAAAGTCAAGATCGACTATCCCTCTCCCGACGAAGAGCGCGGCATTTTGCGCCGCTACCTCAACGGAGAAGAAGCCGAAGTGCCGAAAGTCGTATCGGTTGAAACGCTGCTGCGCGCCCGCGAGGCCGTCAACCAGATTTACCTCGACGAAAAAATCGAACAGTACATCCTCGATATCGTACTGGCTACCCGCGCGCCCGAGCGATTCAACCTGGGGCAACTCAAACCGCTCGTCAGTTATGGCGCTTCGCCACGCGCCACGCTGGCCCTTGCCCGCTCGGCCCGCGCCATGGCATTCCTCAACCACCGGGCTTTCGTGACGCCCGACGACGTGCGCGCCATTTGCCCCGACGTGCTGCGTCACCGCATTGGCCTCACCTACGAGGCCGAGGCGGAGAACATGACCCAGGAAGACATCGTCGATCGCATTTTGGGCGCGGTCGTTATCCCGTAGCCGGTCGCAGCAGCGGTTTTTTTGCGCGTCGTTTGTTGCGCCGCGCAGCCCTGCATGGCGGCACTATTTTTTCAATTATGGAACCGAGCGAACTTTTAAAAAAAGTCCGGAAGATCGAGATCAAGGCGCGGGGACTGAGCAGTCACCTGTTTACAGGCGGCTATCACAGTGCGTTCAGGGGACGGGGTATGTCGTTCAGCGAAGTACGTACCTACCAGCCCGGCGACGACGTGCGCAACATCGACTGGAACGTGACGGCCCGCACCGGCGACGCCTACGTCAAGGTTTTTGAAGAAGAACGGGAAAATACGGTGATGCTGCTCGTCGACGTCAGCGGCTCGGCCGTGTTTGGCAGCCATACCCAGTTCAAGGAAGAATACCTGAGCGAACTCTGCGCCGTATTGGCTTTTTCGGCCATTGCCAACAACGACAAGGTGGGGGTAATGCTTTTTTCCGACCGGGTGGAGTTGTTCATTCCGCCGAAAAAAGGCAAACAGCACATCCTGCGCATCGTGCGGGAAATCCTGTCGGCGCAGCCCAAAGGTCGGGGCACCGATCTGCCCGGCGCTTTGCAATTTGTGCATAACGTACTGAAAAAGAGAAGCGTGGTGTTTGTGCTCTCCGACTTTCTGGCGCAACAATACGAGGATGCCCTGCGCATCCTTTCCCGCCGACACGATTGCATCGGCATTCATGTGTGGGACCGGCTCGAACGGCATTTGCCCGATGTGGGCTTGCTGCGGGTGGCCGATGCAGAAACCGGCGAGCAAATCTGGGTTGATACGACCAGTCTGCGATTGCGCTATCAATACGCCCAGACTTTCGACCAGCATCTTGCCGACACCCGCGCCTTGTTCAATCGGGCCAAGGCCAATTTCCTGAGCCTGAGCACCGATCAGCCTTACGTACAGGCGCTTATGCAGTTTTTTGCGCAACGCTCTAAAACCGTGGCGCATGGGTAAGGTCATGTTTTTCCTGCTTTTCCCGCTGCTGGCCATTGCCCAGAATGCCTCGCTGGCGCTGGAACCCCGGCGGATCGAACCCGGCGACACAGCCGTGTTGAGTATTATGGTTTCGGGCGTGCCGGCACAACCGGAAGGGGTCGATTTCGGTCCCTGGGAAGTATTCGGACCCAAAGAGAACGTATTGTCGCGCAGCGGCTGGACGCGCTCCGGCTCGGTGTGGGTGTATAAAAGCGTGATCACGGCTTTCGACAGCGCTATCGTGCAACTGCCGCCCCTGCGCGTCAGGCTGAAATCGGGCAATGTGCTGGAAACCAACAGTATACAATGGCAGGTGGTGCCTAAGCCCGTCAGCGCCGACGTCGCCTCGATGGCGCCTGCGCGCGACATCCGGCGGGAGCCGGTGTTGTGGACCGACCATTGGCCCTGGGCGCTGGGGGTAGTGGCAGCGTTGGCAGGACTGGCCTGGTTCCTGCGGCGGCGGCGCAAACGCCGTCCGGCGCCCGCGGCAGTTGTGGCAGCGCCCGCGGAGCCACCTGTGCGGGTGATTCCACCGCATGAAAAAGCCCTGGCCCAGCTCGATGCCCTGGCCAAAGAGCAACTTTGGAAAAAAGGAGAAGAAAAGACCCATTACGTGCGACTCAGTCTGCTGTTGCGTGAATATCTGGAAAACCGCTACCGCGTTCCGGCGCTGGAATCGACCACCCGCGAGATTTTGATGTTGATCAAAAATGCTGGCTTTCCGCTTCCATTGCAGACCAGTTTGCGCGAATTGCTCGAACAATCGGACCTGACCAAATACGCCCGGACGCCGCCGCCGCCCCAGTTCCACGAAAAAAGCATTCAAAACGCCCGTCAATTAATCCAACAAACCCAGGAATAACAGACCGTGACATTTGCACAACCACTTTGGCTCCTGCTCCTGCTGGCCCTGCCCCCGCTGATGCTCTGGTATCGGCGCGCAGCCCGGGCGCGCCACGTGACCCTCCAGGTGTCGCGGCAAGCGGCGATGAAAGGGGTGAAAACCTGGGTGTTGTTTGCCCGCCGTTATCTGCAGTCGCTGCGCTGGGCCGCTATTGCCCTGCTCATCGTCGCCCTTGCCCGCCCGCAAAGCCCCTGGCAGGAGGAGAAAGTCGTGGCAGAAGCCATCGACATCATTCTCGCCCTCGATATTTCGCCCAGCATGCTGACGCGCGACTTTGCGCCCGACCGCCTGAGCACCGCGAAAAAAATCGCCAATGATTTTGCAAGCCGGCGCCCCTACGACCGCCTCGGACTGGTGGTGTTTTCCGGTGGCGCGTTTATGCACTGCCCGCTGACCGACGACCGGCGCATTTTTCAGGCATTCGTCAACAACCTTCAGGTGGGCCGCCTCGAAGACGGCACGGCCATCGGCATGGGCATCGCCGCGGCGGTTAATCACCTGAAAGACAGTCCCTCCGCCAGTAAAGTGGTGATCCTGCTGACCGACAGCGAAGACAACAAGGGACAGATCGGGCCGATCAAAGCCGCTGAAATAGCGCGGGCGCTGGGCGTCAGGGTCTACACCGTCGGGATCGGCTCCGAGGGCACGGTCATGTCGCCCATCCGCCAGAATTTCGATGGCTCCTATGCTTTTGCCCCCCGTACCATGAAGTTCGATAGCCAACTGCTGGAAACGGTCGCCCAGCTCAGCGGCGGCCGCTTTTACCGGGCTCGTACCCCCGACGACCTGCGCGACATCTATGCTGAAATCGACCGCCTGGAAAAAACGCCCCTGACCACGACGATCATCCGCCGCGACGTCGATCTGTTTTTCTGGTTCCTCACGGCGGCGCTATGTCTTCTTTTACTCGAAATGCTGTTGAGATGGGGACCGTTGAGGGTGGTGACGGTGTGAGGATTTGGTGAGGTGGTGATGTGGTGAGGTGGTTATAAAAGGGTTGTTGCTGATCTCGGCCTTTTGTTGAACTGAAAAATTTAAAAACCATGAGAGAAGATAGTTTTGAAAGGCTGGATGTTTGGCAGTTGTCGATGAAATTGGCCGAATCGATCTATTCTATCACGGGTAAGTTCCCCGCTGAAGAGCGATTTGGCATAACCGGGCAGCTTAGGCGCGCTGCGGTTTCCATTTCAAACAATTTGGCAGAAGGGAGTAGCCGAACGACAGGGACGGAGCAGGCGCGTTTTACAGAAATATCGTATGGTAGTTTAATGGAGGTGTTAAACTTGTTGTTATTGGCTCAAAAACTAAATTATCTTGACATTCAAATACTTGTAGAGTTGAGAAACACGATAGATGAAATTGGTAACAAATTAACCCACCTGAAAAAACGTCAACGGGATCGATAACCGATTCACCGATTCACCAATTCACCATCAGAATATGAATATCGAAAATCCCGCACTCCTCCACCTTCTTTGGGTAGCGCCCGTGTTTGGCGCTGTGTTGTACGTGTATTGGCAATGGCGGACGCGCACGCTGCGTCAACTCGGATCATCGCAGTTGGCGGAGCGTCTGTTGCTGGGCTTTTCAACCCGGCGATTTGCCGGCAAAGCGGTCATGTACGGCCTGGCAATGGTTTTGATCGCCCTGGCCATCGCCAATCCGCAACAGGCGGTGCAGGTGACGCCGCCGGCGCAAAAAAGCGCCGACGTTCTGATTGCGCTGGATATTTCTCAAAGTATGCTGGCGACCGACGAAAAGCCCAACCGCCTCGAAACCGCCAAGGTGTTTATTCAAAAACTGGTGCAATCGCTCGACGACGACCGGATCGGTCTGATCTTTTTTGCCGGCGATGCGTATGCGCAAATGCCTTTGTCGTCGGACCATTCGGCGCTGCTGACGTTCGTGCGCAATGCCAATCCCAATTTCACGACCGAACAGGGCTCCAACCTGGCCTCGGCTTTCGAACTGACCGGCCGCCTGTTCGG
This sequence comes from Saprospiraceae bacterium, assembly GCA_020849825.1. Taxonomy (GTDB): domain Bacteria; phylum Bacteroidota; class Bacteroidia; order Chitinophagales; family Saprospiraceae; genus M3007. Next base: position 10,712 of record JADZFP010000339.1, on the reverse strand, counting down.
TGCGGGCGAATCGACGGCCGGCCGGGCGCTGGTACTCGTGTCCGACGGCGAAAACCATACCGGAGAAGCCGTGCGCCGCGCCCGCGAAGTGCATGATAAAGGTGTGGAAATACACACCGTCAGCGTAGGCACCAGCGTGGGCGCCACGATCCCGCTGGGCGGCCGCGAAATGAAACGCGATTTTTCCGGACAAGTCGTCCGAACCTCTGCCAACACGCCCCTCCTGCGCGAACTGGCTCAAACCGGCGGCGGAAAAACCTTCGAAGCCTCCGACCCGGGCGCCGTGCCCCAACTGACACAAGCCATCGGCCGCCTCCAGCAAAAAGCCGTCGAGGCCAAAAGCTACACCGAATACGTCTCCTGGTACCAGTGGCTCGTGCTGCCGGCCATTCTTTTGCTGCTGCTCGAACAATTGCTCTGGTGGAAACGAAAATCCTGAAAACACCCCGCTGCATGACTTTTTTTAAAAAAAATACCGCGTTTTTACTGCTGCTGAACCTGCTGGTCGCTTCGGGACTGGCCGGACAGAACAACCACGGACATCTGTTGCGCGGCGACCGGCAGTACGACCGGCAGAATTTCGAAGCGGCCCAAGAGGCGTATGAAAAAGCCGTCGGCCCCACGGCCGCTTACAATGCAGGTACGGCCGCTTTGCAGGCCGGCGACTATGCCGGGGCGGAACTGTTGCTCCGCCGCGCGGCTGAAGGCGCACCCTTGCCGGCCGCACAATCCGACGCCTGGTACAACCTGGGCAATGCGCTGATGAAACAGGGGAAATTTGCGGAGGCATACGAAGTCTATCAAAAAAGCCTTCGCTTGTCGCCTTCCCGAACCGATGCCAAACGCAACCTCGAGATTGCCCGCCGCAACAAACAACAACCCCCGCCGCCCGAGCCGCCTCCCCCGCCGCCACCGCCACCGCCACCGCCCCCACGGCAGCGTTATCTCGACCAACCCTCCGCCCCCCGGCAACGCGAAGTGCCCGCCGGCGGTATGCCGCCGGCCGAGGCCAAACGCCTGCTGGAAACCATCGTAACGCCCGACGAACAACGCAGCGCCCGGCAGTATCGCGAATTGACACCCTCCCAACAATCGTCGGGCACGCGCAAGGATTGGTGAGTTTTTGCATCTTTCGGGATGAAAAAAATGCTCTGGATATGCCTGGGTAGCCTGCTGCCCCTGCTGCTCGGCGCGCAAAAAAGCCGCACTGCCGAAGTCAGGGTTGTCCATAACAGCCCTGTTCTTTTTGTCGACAACCAACCGGAACTTCCCTTTTTTTATGCCCTCACACACGTGACGGGCGGCCGCTGGTCGTGGGAAGAACTACCGGCCCACAACCTGCGCCAAATAGCGGCCTGCGGCGTGCGACTGTATCAGGTCGACCTGTGGCTGGAAGACCTGTGGCTGGAAAATGCGTCGCGGCTCAATCTGGATCTGGCGCGGCGGCAAATACGCGGCGTGCTCGATGCCTGTCCGGAAGCGGCCGTCGTGCTGCGGCTGCACGTCAACGCACCGCGCTGGTGGGTGCGCCGGCATCCGGAAGAATGTGTGCAGTTTGCCAACGGTCCTGTCGAAGATTTGCCCGAAGGTTTGCCGTTCAATCATGAAGACGGCGATACCGAGCGCGGCCGGCGTGCCAGCGTGGCTTCGCAGCGGTGGCGCAGGGAGGCCGGTGAAAAAACTGCAGAATTTTGCCGCCGGCTGGCCCGAACGCCCGAGGGGAAAGCCGTCGTCGGGTTGCACGTGGCCGGTGGCGTGTACGGAGAATGGCACAGCTGGGGTTTTGTCAAAAACGAACCCGATACTGGGCCGGCCATGCAAACGGCGTTTCGCAGCTGGCTTCGCGAGAAATACGGCAACGATGCAGCACTGCAACAGGCCTGGGGCGATTCCAATGCATATTTAGCCACCGCCGATGTGCCCGACAGCCTGGCGCGCCGCTGCTGTTCGGAACCGGGGAGCACCTTGCGCGAACCGGGCCGCGAACGCCGGCTGCTCGATTTTTACCGCTGCCAGCAAGCGGTTGTTGCCGACGATATCGAATTTTTTTGCCGGACGGTAAAGGAAAACTGGCCCCGGCCGCTCATCGTCGGGGTGTTTTACGGATATCTGCATTTCGGGCTTTGCCGCCATGCCGTGGGCGGACATCTTGAAGCGGAACGGCTGCTCGGCAGTCGCTGGATCGACTATTTCGCCGGCCCGACCAGTTATTTTGCGGAAAGCCGGAAGGCGGGCGGCTCGGGCTTGCAGCGCGGGCTGGTTCGTTCGGTGCATTTGCACGGCAAACTATGGTTCGACGAAATCGACAACGGCTACCTTCAGAACAAGCGCGAGCAGGATTTTGTACGCTCCAAACCCCTGGGCGACACCCTCTATCTGCCGGTTTTTCAGCGCTCGTTGTGGCTGCCTATGATGCAGGGCGCCGGTTTGTGGCTGTACGACTTCGGGCCGCGTCGCAATGCAGGCTGGTGGGATAGCCCGATGTACCGGGACGAGATTCGGCGCACCCTGGCTTTTTTTTCCAAAAATTATGGTCGCGAAACCAACTCAACGACGGCCGCCGATGTGCTCGTCGTGTGGGATACGGAGAGTTTTTACCACATTGAAAACACCTGGACGCGGCAGTGCGAGAACGGCCAGGACGCCGCCATGGAAGACCTGATGCGCGCCGGCGCCGCGGTCGATCAGGTGTATTTTTTCGACCTGAACAGAATGGATCTCCGGCCGTACCGGGTCGTCGTTTTCCCAAACGCCTGGGCCCTGGACACTGCGCAGCGCAGATTCGTGAAAGATTACGTCATCAGCGATGAGCGCATGGTCGTCTGGAATTATCTGGCGGGCTATTCCGATGGCCTGAACACCGGGCAATCGCAGGCAGAGGCGCTCACGGGCTTTCGTTTTCGCCAATGCACGGCTTCGCTTCCGTTCAAATGGCGCATGGGAATCGCCGAGGTGGAAACAGTGGAAAAATGGGGCCCGGTGTTCACCATCGACGACCCTGATGCGATACCGCTGGCACAACTGTCGGGGCCGGATTCGGCAACAGTTATAGCCTGGAAAAAGACGGAAAAGGGGCCGGTACTTTGTTCAACCGTGCCGATCCACGGTAAGGCAGTCTGGAGATCGATTTTTGAGCAGGCAGGTTGTCGGATTTATACCCGCGGCGACGATTTTGTATTTGTAAATGAGCAATTTATACTATTCCACGGCGCTGCCAAACAACAGGGAGAATGGCTCCTTCCCGGCGAGCGCAAAATGATCTGGAGCAGCGCCAGGCCCCTGACCCGCCTCGTGAATGCAAGGAGTGGTCAGATTGAAATGGATTAAAAACGCAATGGGCCATTCCCGGAGGAACGGCCCACGCTTTTGTTATGAATAGGAATTCAGATGTTTTTTTTCAGGCGGATATCTGCCTGCCTGTTCGTTTGTCAAATTCTCGCATCCTCATACAAATTACAGACCGACGTCGCTCGAAAGGTCTTCGTAGTTGAAGCCGTCGCCGCCATAGTTGCCGGTACCGATCACGCCCTGATTGGGCCATCCGCCGAGGCGGTTGAGGCCAAGGCCGGGGAACACGGTAGCGGTATTCCGGTTGATGTACATTTCCGAGGCCGGTTGCAGCTGGTAGCTCAGGGCGCAGTTGCCACCCTGGAGTTCAACGTCGGGCAGGAGTTGGGCAATAAAGCCGGACTGGCCGGTAGCCGGGTTGACTTTGTACACGAAGGTCGTGCCCGCGAATGCATTGCGGGTGAGGGCGATATTGACCTGGGTGCCAAGGTTGACGTCGCCGATCATCGTCAGGCCTTTGGGCGTATAGCCGAAGGGCAGGTTCTGGATCTGTACCGGGGCGTTGTAGTTGGTGAAGCCGGGGCCATTGATCGTCACGATTCGGGTGCCCTGCAGGCCGTAGATATTGTCGGTAACCGGATCGTAGTCGATGTCGCTGATGGGCCCGACGGTGCTGGTCGAGATGTAGTAGGCATTGCCGCTGGCCACATCGAGGTCCAGGAGCGCTTCATTCAGGAAATCGATCGGATTGAAACCGGTCATGATCATGTATTTGCCGCCGCCCATGTAGCAGATGCCGCGTACGTCGTCGAGCGGGAAGAAGTTGCCGCCGCCGAGGTCGGCCTGCATGGGCAGTACGTTGGTCACCTGGCCCGAGTTTTGGTCGATTTCAACGAGCTGGCTGGGTTTGCCGGGCGAGAATTCGGTGACGCCATAGAACAACTGATTGCGTTGGTCGGCCACGCCGTCGGTCGGCTTGGCTACAGAGGTCAGTTCTACGTCTTTTTGGCAGGCATTTAGGGCGAGGAGGGCAGCGAGCAACACGAGGGCTGCGAGCGGGAAAAGGAATTTACGTGTCATTGGAAGGATATAAAGTTAAAAGGTGTGAAAAGAGGCTTTGCAAGTGTTTTGGATAGACCGCCCGCCCACTGAGGGCGGGGCGGGCGGCGGATTATCCGAATAACGATCGTTCTTTACTGGCCTACGTCGCTCGACAGGTCGTCGAAGTTGACACCGGCAGCGCCCCAGACGGCGGTACCGACGTTGCCCTGGTTGGGCCATGCTGTATTGTTGAGGCCAAAACCGGCAATGCCTGCGCCGTTGCGATTGATGAAAAGGTCGGAATTGGGCGTGAGCTGGTAGCTGAGGCCGCAGTTGCCGCCATTGAGTTGGTTGCCGGGCAGCAGGGTAGCGATGAAGCCGGTAACGCCCGTGTTGGGATCCACTTTGCGCATTTGCGTCGTTGCGCCAAAGCCTGCAGAAGTGGAGGCGATGTTGATCTGGGTACCCACGTTGACGTCGCCGATCATCGTCAGGCCGCGTACCGTATGGCCGGCCGGCAGGCCCTGGATCGCAACCGCATTGTAGTTCTGGAGACCGCTGGGGCCGTCGATGATGACCAGGTCGTTGCCGCGCAAGCCGTAGATATTGCCGGTGAGCGGGTCGTAATCAATATCGCTTACAACACCGACGAGCGTGCTGGTGGAAACGAAAAAGGCCTCTTGCGTATTGACATTCAGGGTCATCAGCGAGTTGTTCGGCACGCCCGGGCCATTGTTCGGGCCGGTCATGATAGCGTACTTGATGCCGCTGCCGAGGTAGCAGATGCCGCGAATGTCTGTGATGGCTGCGCCGGTTCCGTTGACGGTCGGTGAAAAAGCGATATTGATGGCGCCGGTATTCTGGTCGATCTCGAATACGCGGCTGGGCACCAGGGCGCCACCAAACTGAGATACGCCATAAAAAATTTGATTGCGCTCACCGGCTACGCCTTCCGGATTGGCCTCGGTCGGCGTGAGGTCCACATCCTTTTGGCAAGCGTTGAGGGAGAACAGGGCTGCGAGCAGTGCAACGGAGAAAAACCGCTGGAAGAAAGAACGATACATAATGAAACTAGGAAATTAATGGTGAAAAAATTGGATGATACTTGAATAAACTTGTCTAGTGTGCCGCGGATAAAAAATCGGTTGTTGAGATTGCGCAATCGTAGGAGCAAAGGTGGGGGTGTCCGAAACGACCAAACCACTACGCTTTTCCGGCATCTTCCTGGGAGGAATAAAAAAGCCCCGCGGCCGGCAGGCGGCCACGGGGCGTTAAAGCGTGTTTTTACGGGTTATATACCGATTAATTCGACTTCACGATCGTGGTGATACGGCGTTCCTGCGCCGTCTGCAATACCAGGTAATAGGCGCCCGGCGGCAGATCATTGGCGTCCAGGTCGTAGTTGTATACACCGGCGAGGGTCAGCGTGGATTGTTCGAGGGTTTTCACCGGGCGTCCCATGGCGTCGTACAGGGTGAGTTGAACAGGCGAATCTTCGACCAGTCCGTAGGTAATCGTGGCGCCGAAAGTGAGCGGGTTGGGCGCTACGCGGAGCAGGCCGTCGGGACTGTCTGAGGCTGAGAACGTATGCGGATCGGTATGGTCGTGTCCCGGGGCGGTTTTGTACATGACCGGGTTGTTGATGCACCAGCCGAAATTACTGGCCCGTCCCATGCATTTGGTACCGGAATCCATACCGACGTTATTATCCAGCACAGCATCGACCACCACCATTTGGGAGGGTGCAAAATCGACGATGCAAGACCCGAATCCGTGCCCGCAACCATTGTTGTTGTTGCCGGGACAGACGATGGCCGGGTTGGAGGTGCACCAGCTCATACTGGTGATTTTGAAAATCAGGGCAAAGGGTGACTGGGTATAAAAACTCAATTCGTAGAAGGAGCCATTGCCCACCGGCATGCCCGACACGATAATATTGGAGGTTTGGTCTTCGATAATATCGTAGGCAAAAGCGCCCGGACAGGGCATCATCAACCGGAAATCGAGGTTCCAGGGCGTTTGTTGCTGCCCCGGGAGACCAACCGTACCTTCCATCGCGAGGGCGCGAACCGGGGCTTTCGAATCGGCGGCATTGCCATAGGGCACACAAACCGTGAAATCGGCAGGCATGCGCTGGGCGCTGGGGGTGCAGAACTCGTAAACTATTTCATCAATGATGATCGCCGTGCTGCCAATCACCGTGCGCCCTTCGCCGTAGCTCCCGTTGGCGCAGGAGGTTGCCTTGACGGTAAACTGGTACTTGCCGGGGGTAACGGTAAAGAGCGCTTCGGTCTGGGGCGCCAGAATAACCTGGTCGGGCGGGGCGCCGCCGCCGTCGAGGTTAACTACCGAGGCTTTGTAGCTGTACGCGCCCGGCACGGGTGTCCAGGCAATTTTGATGCTGTTTTGGGTCGCGCCGGTGATCCAGACGGTGTCTGGAGGGGGTAATTCACAGATTTCTTCAGCCGCGGCGACAGGTGCGACGGGTTCGGAGAAAGACGGGACGGCCATCGAGGGCTGGCCCAGAAGCCACAAGGCGAGCAGCGGGAGCGCCCGGAGCAACAAATGAATCTTGTTCATGATCGTTTCGGAAAATTAGTGTTGATTTGCCGGCTTGCGGGGTTTGGATGAAATCCAACTGCAAGATTCCGCGTTTTCGTTCGGTATTTTTCCTACGATTTTTTGGCTTTTTCCAGAGAAGGTAATTTTAACTGCCTGTTAATATTTTACGCATGCTCCATCGAAAATTGCTTGAGGTGTTAGTTCGTCTAAATGGAACGGAACAGAAACAATTAAGGTTGTTTTTGGAGTCACCCTATTTTGTGCAAGGGCAGAATACTAATTTGATTTTGTCTCTATATGATTTAATCATCAGAAATGGCGCGGATGAAATGTCTCCAAATCTTGAGAAAAGCGCTGTCTTCTCACATTTGTTTCCGGATAAGGTATTTCTGAGTAAGGAAAAAAGCCCTCTAGACTCCCTGTCATCGGAATTATTTCGATTAGTCAGAGTCTTTCTTTCCCAGCAATATTTCGAAAATAAAAAAAGTAAAGTCACCGATTCGGTAGCCATGATGACCTTTTACCGGAAGAATGGATTAGAAGAAAGGTTTTGGCAAATTGTTGAATCTACAAGAAAAACCCAAAATGAAATCGAGAACCGAGGCGCAGATTATTTCTACAATCAATTTGTCATTGAAGAAGAAATTTCAAATTTTTTAGGGATTTATAATACTTATGAAGACGATGCTAATTTGAAAAATGCTAATCTGTTTTTGGATAGTTTTTTTAGTATTTTGAAGCTGGAACAAGCTTGTGCGCTTTCTCACAGGAGTCGTGTTTCTCAGATTGTGGATCTTCCGCCTAATACTTTGACTGAGGCAGTTCTGCTGTTAGCAAATAATGAAGCGTATCTCAAAAGTCCTTTAATAACTGTATATAAAAAGATATTGTCCTTTATTGAATCTACTCCATCTCCAGATGATCTTGAGGAGTTTAGGCGTTTGATTGACAATGAAAAATTTACTATCCCTCCTGAAAAATATCGGGATATTCAGTCTTATTTCCGTTCCTTTTGGATAAGGCAATCACTACGTTCTGGTAATCCCAATGACAGGCTTGTAATATTTGAATTATATAACGACCATCTGTACAAAGGATATCTTTATATAGATGATAAACTTACTCCAATGGCCCTTCGTGTATTGACTAATGCAGGCCTCAAAGTCGGCCAGTTCCCCTGGGTCAAAAAGCTCCTCGACGACCACCCCCCTGAACGCATCTGCGGCACCAAATACCCGGTAGAGGCGCACAGCCTCAACATGGCCGAATACCACTTTCATAAAAACGAGTATGCCGAGGCTGAGTCCAAATTGACCTATCGGGCGTTTGAAAATCCAAATTTTAGTATTTCTGCCGACGTACTACTCATCAAAATTTACTTCGAATCGGGAAGTGAATTGCTCGAGTCGCGCATGAAAGCGCTCGAACAAAAGGTTCGCCGTTCCAAAATTTCAGCAGAAACGAAAGCGGGATACTACAACTTCCTTAAAAAGCTGGACAAAGTGGTCAAGTATGGCTGGCAAAAGTCCAGCCCCAAGCACTCAAAACTCGTCGAAGAAATCAAATCCACCCCCGGCGTTTTTGCCCGGGAATGGTTGCTGGAGAAGCTGTCGTAGATTTTTTTGTTAAAATTGAAAAAAAATTTACCGCCGAGTTTTCGCCGCAAAAAATTGAAAACCAAAGCATTAAATACCTGAAAAAACCTTTTTTGCTCCTGGTATTAACTTTTTTCTGTAAACGAAAAAACCAATTGGCACCGTTTTGGCGTAATACCAACCAAAACGCACCGATATGAAATTCGTAATCCGCTTCACACTCCTGGCCTTCGCCAGTCTCATCCTGACCACCGATTCGCTCTCCGCTCAAACGGCCGCCGCGCCCGACGCCGCTGCTTTCGAGCAATTCCTCCAGCAATTTCCGAAAGCCGATCTGCCTTACGTGATCGGCACCTCCGAACTCAGCGCCACGCTCGAACAGCGCGCCCAGGGTATCCGCCCGGCTGCCGTGCCGTTCCTGGCCGCCGACAGCTACGAGTTCCTGCCCGATCTCGACCGCAGCGCCGAAGCCACCAGCATCCCGGCTCACCCGCAAGCCGTGGCCCGCTTCGAAACCGCCGACCACCACGCCGTTTTGTACAACCTCCCGCGCAGCGGCGCCAAACAATACCGCGCGCTCTACCTGGCCGTATTCGACAAAGAAGGCCGCCATATCGCCACCACCTTCGTAGCCGGCGTCAACCCGACCACACTCGTGAGCGCTGTGCTCGACGAACAACTGCAAGCCAAAGTGCAGGAATTCCAGGTACAGTGGGCCAAAGAACTCACCCACAACCTCGCCGGCAACCAACTCGCCGGTCTCCAGCCGCTCGAAATTCATACGCTCGACCTCAACCAGACGCCCGAAAACGACTGGAACGAACGCCACGAACCCAAAACCGCCGCCTCCGGCGCGATCGCCCGCAACGATTCAAAGTGATTTTGTGGGGTTGAGGATACGAGGATTCGAGGATTCGAGGATTTGAAAAAAGGGTTACTACTGCTTTCAACAGGCGACTTTCAAAAGCCGAGAGCAGTAGTAACCCTTTTTTCAAATCCTCGAATCCTCGAATCCTCGTATCCTCATCCTTCACACCTTAAATTCCATGAGAAATTTCCGGACGTCGGCCTGAAAGGCCGCCTCGTCCTGATCGCAGAACTGGACCTCGACGGGGAGTACGAACAGGGGCAACTGGTTTTTCCACAAAAATTCCTGGTGCAGTTCGAGGCGCATGGCGTCTTTTTCGGTGGTCAGGATAATCTTGTTGAGGCTGTCGAGGCTTTTGAAGCGGGGCTCGAGTTGGATCAGGTCCGTTTCCTGGTAATAATGGTGGTCTTCAAATTCCAGGGTTTGCACGGAGCGCAGTTCTCCGGCCAGGTATTTCATCAGATAATCCGTATTGGCAATGGCGCTGAGCAACAAAACGTCGGTCTGGCGATCGAGCGGCCGGCGCACGTCGGGTCGAAGCAGGTCGTAGGGGTCGGCGTAGCGATAACGGGAAAAGTAGACCCGTTGGCGCGGGTAAGCGTCGATTTCACGCAGCATGTCCTGGCGTTGTTTGGCGCTGAGCTCGGGCGGGCATTTGGTCACCACGACGATGTCGGCACGGCGAAAACCGGCCCGCCATTCGCGCAGGCGGCCCGAGGGCAACAGCCAGTCGCGGGTAAAAGGCCGGTCGAATTCCGTGAGCAGGATATTCAGGCCGGGCGTTACGGCCAGGTGCTGAAAAGCGTCGTCGAGCAGCACGCAGTGGGTATCCGGGTTGCGTTTCACCAGTTCGGGCACGCCCAGGGCCCGGCTTTCGCTGACGCTGATGGGCAGGCCGGGAAATTTGCGTTTGAACTGCATCGGTTCGTCGCCCGCTTCTTCGGCCGTATCGATGACGCTTACCTGCCGGTAGCCCTCCGTTTTGCGGCCGTATCCGCGGCTGAGCACCGCCACGTTGATGTGCTGGTCGAGCCAGCGCAGGAGATATTCGATGTGCGGCGATTTGCCGGCGCCCCCCACCGAGAGGTTGCCGATTGAAATGACCGGAAGATCGAAACGAACGCTGCGCAAAACGCCAATGCGGTAAAACAGGTTGCGCACGCCTATACTCAGCCCGTACAGCAAGGCCAGCGGCAGCAGAAGGATGCGGATCAGTATATCGTCGGACATGGCGCGGAAAACAATCAACCCCTGCCAGAGGTTGCCAATAAAAAATCCCGAAGGTCGGAAAACCTTCGGGATCGTGGTGTGGTACCTCCCAGAAAAGCCATTTTGTTCATATTTTTCTGATTACCAGT